>JBGSRO010000120.1:0-19740 GCA_041737535.1 Pirellulales bacterium
AAAATGCCATCGATAAGTTCGCGTTGTACTTCGCAAAATCACCGCGAAACAAGTGGTTTTGGCGAAACCGGAGGGGTGCGACACTCCACAATAAAGTCGCACGAAATCGTGTTTTGCGACAAAAGCGACAAAACGACAAAATGACAAAAATGAGACAAAACGCCCGACTCGAATCTCGTTTACGCAAACTGCAACGATCAACCAAGCTACGGCGACCATGGCGCTGTGAGTCGCGATGATTCGACACCGATCGCGACAGGTTCGATAGTAGCGGTGTCGATATTAGTGAGGTCACTCGCGGTGTCTGTGAGTCGACGTCACCGCAAACCTCCAATTCGTTTTATTTTACCAAGACGACCAAAGCCGCCACGCTTGACTTCCCGATACATCTTATGCCAGCACAGGGAGGTTTGGTTTCGGGCGGCCTACTCATCGCGAGTTTGTCCCACGCCAGCCGAGCTAATGGAGTAGCAAGAGCCGTATGCCATCAAACCCGCACCGACAGGTCAGCGAAGCATCAACCCGTCGTCACGTAATTGAGGTACTTAGTGAGCGCGAGAATCTAGAGCCCGATCAATTTCCCCTTAGTGCGCGAGCCTTGCTCAGCGACGGAAGGCCGTGTGGCGTGCTGTTTTGTCTGCACGGTCCACGGCAGTCACGGCCGACGGCCGTGTGGGAAAGCGACCGGAATGTGGTGATGTTCTACGATTCAACCGGCCGGCGATTTGCGAAATCCGAACTGCTCGACGATATTTGGACGGCGGCATAGCGGCCGTTCGCACAGAATGCTCCCCTTTTCTGGCAACGCACTAAATTGCGTTTTGTCGCGTTTTTTTTCGTCACGCATGGCAACCGCCTTCGCGTTGGCCCGAAAAATTTCGTCGCAAGATGCTTGACCGACCACGTCGTGGAAGGTATACATTTATTCAGTACATCCATCGCGTTGCGTGAGCACGGAGGTTCGCACAAAATGCTAGTATTATCGCGGAGAGAGTCGCAGCGAATTCGAGTTGGCGATTCGGTCGTCGTGACCATTGTGAAGATCGGTGGCGACAAAGTGCGCATCGGTATCGAAGCCCCTACCGACGTACTCGTCCTCAGGGACGAACTCCAAGCGTGGGACAAGACACCCGACACGGTTGTCACTACCGTCGAGGTTGATGCGGCGTAATAATCCGTCAGACTCAAGCAGGCAACGAGTGATCGGCGGCTCGTTGTCTGCGGTTTTTGTCGACTGGGTCGGCGTTAGCGACGGTTAATTTCACGCATCACCCCGCGGCAAGCGCCGACGGCTCAATCGCGGTTGACGCCCCACTTTGGCAACGATTTGTCCGAACCATCCAACCAACCCGAAACCGTCGTTCCCGTCGTCCTCTACGACGGGCAGTGTCGGTTTTGTTGCCAACAAATCGACCGGCTGAAGTGGTGGGACGGTGGCAAGCGACTCGAGTATCTGTCGCTGCACGAGCAGGCAGTCGCCCAGCGGTGGCCCGATATTGACTTAAAGCGTTTGCACGAAGAAATGTGTGTCGTTTCGCCTGGGGGCGCTCGGCACTGGGGAGCTGAGGCGGTGCGTTACCTATCGCGGACTCTCCCCCGGTTGTGGTGGCTCGCCCCACTCATGCACCTGCCGGGCATCATGTTCGTCGCGAGGCCGACCTACGCCTGGGTAGCGAGAAATCGCTACCGCCTGATGGGAAAAACCGAAAAGTGCGTCGATGGAACGTGCATCATCCACCGTGATTAGCCGCTACGCTTCTTCAATGATTTCCTTCACTGGTTGCACAAAATGGGGCGATTTGCCCGACGACGATAGCTCTTCGGCTTTCTTTTCGGCTTCCGTCTTTTGGCTGTATTCGTACAGGGCGACTCGTCGTAGCGATTGATTGAAGACACCCCAAAAGGCCTTGAGTCGGACTTCTTTGGCGGCTTTCGCGCGACTTTTTCGCTTGACCGGTACCTTTTTTGCCTTAGGAGAAATTTTTTCGAGGGCCTCGGCCGCTTCGGCTTCAGCGCGGAGTTCTTTGCGGTTAACGACTTTGCGAGCCATAGTGGTGTCTAATCGCCCAGCGAGAGGGAAAACAAACCCCAAGTTTACCGTGACTGGGGCCAAATGCCTACCTACCGCGAACGCTCGCGATTTTGAGCCGACAGAGCTACCCGCGAGTGAACCGCACAAAACCCGCCGCGAGCGCCGTCGGGTCGATTGCCGATGCAAGATAGATCAGAAACTAATGCCAAGGGCCTGAGTGCGGGCGTTCAGGGCTAAGCGAAAATAGATGACCGGATTGTTGACCAATCGGCTATCGTAGCGGACTGCGCGGGCGCGGGCATAGAAAAACGACGAGTCGACGAGTGCCACTGGCAGTTGCCCGGCCCGCACGGCGGCCGCAACGCGATTGACGTACGCGGCGTCGGCTGGAGTCTTGACGCGCAGACCGGTGAGCAATCGTTGTTCGAAGGTGATTTGTTGGCTGGCGACGAACTGCGATTGCCCCTGCTGAGCGAGCAAAGGGGCCACGCCGACGGCAATCGGCATCGCGACAACGCTCAGCACGAACAATGTTTTTGCAGCATGCGCAATGCGATGCGACATGTAAGTCGACTCCAGCAGCGAGGGGAAAACTGGTCGATAAGTGATGAAGTCCGCAAAGACAGCGGCGAAACTTCTGCGCGGGTTGTAAATGATCGAGCATGACACCGCAACGCCGAAATCGTGCTGCCAGCAGCCAGCAATGGCACGATGTTTGCTCGCTCGATATAAAGGTAGCCTTCGCTCTATCGCGAACTACAATTGGAAAGTACGATCCGAATCCGAAGCGAGGTTGGCAGTTCCGCAAAACGTTGAACTGTCCCCCTTGCATCGCCGATAAGAAGGCTGACGCACAATAACAACGCGACGCGACTCACACGATGAGCGTTGCGATAGCGATTCAAATTTCCGATCGAATTCCGCCGGGAGGACCTAAAAAATCGATTGGTCCAGGTCGAAACATGGCCGCGCGCAGCGCTGTCCGACTTGCACCTGTCTTCGAGTGACTCCACTCCGGTCGCAATGGGTCGGAAATTTGTTACAACTAGCCGCGGCAGAAATTGTTTCTGCTGCGGCTTTTTGCTTTCCCGTCGACCTGCTGGTATCCGATGGCTTTCGACCGCAACAAGTTCGACGATCTCTACCCGTTTGAGTCGCATTGGCTCACACTCGCAGCTGGCGTGCGGCTACACTACCTCGACGTGGGGCCACGCGCGGCCCCGGCCATTCTGTTCGTCCATGGCAATCCGACTTGGTCGTTTCACTGGCGACGGCTTGTCACACGGCTATCGGGCGATTTTCGCTGCATTGCCATCGACCACCTTGGTTGTGGTCTCAGCGACAAACCGCCGCGCGACTTCGTGCTCGCTGACCACATTGCGAATTTGCGGCAACTCATCGGTGCGCTGGGACTACATCGCTATTCGCTTGTCGCCCAAGACTGGGGGGGCGCGATTGGTCTTGGACTGATTACCGAGCGGCCTGCGAATGTCGACCGGATTGTACTTTTCAACACGGCAGCGTTTCCGCCCCCTTACATCCCTTGGCAAATTGCCGCTTGTCGAATTCCGTTGGTCGGCCAAATCGCAGTGCAGGGAGGCAACCTTTTTGCCCGCGCAGCATTGCGGATGACTCTGGCGACGCGGAAACTCGACCCGCGCGTGGCGGCGGCGTATGTCGCTCCTTACGACAGTTGGGCCAATCGTCGTCAGATTCGCGCGTTCGTCGACGATATTCCGACACACCCTGAGCAACCGACTTGGCAGCAACTGGCCGCCATCGAAGCTTCACTGCCTCAGCTTGCCGATCGCCCCGCGATGCTCGTGTGGGGCATGAAAGATTGGTGTTTTCGCCCCGAATGTCTCGATCGGCTTGTGGCCCTCTGGCCTCAAGCCGATGTCCACCGCTTCGAGCACGCCGGACACTGGGTGGTAGAAGATGTGCCCGACGATGTCGATCATTTGATGCAAGCTTTTTTTGCCTGCGCCACCGCTCAGGTAGTCGAGTAATCTATGACAAGCTCCGTCCGCGATTGTCGTCTTTCATGCGGCAGTATGGCGACCTTGGCTTGCATTTGGGAAGTCACGGCCCCCAAGCCAGGCAATGTTTATCGAGGTGCCGATTTCGACGACGTCACCTTTATTGACTTTGTGACGGCGGCTGTCGCCATCGGACCGATCATCGAAGCAGCAAAGCAAACGGGTTTTGGCGAAACGCTGCTTCGCGCAGTCGACGCTACCAAAACGACCGTTGGCACGAACACGAACCTTGGCACGCTATTGCTCGTGGTTCCGCTGGCAATGGCTGACGGCGACAAAATGGCTCATGTCTTGGCCAATGCAAGTTTCGTCATCGCGTCGACGAATGCTCGCGAGACGCGACTGTTGTACGAGGCGATTAATCTCGCCCGCCCCGGCGGTATGGGCACATCGTCCGATGCCGACCTCGCTGGCGAACCGCCCGATTGCCGCGTGTTGGAAGTGATGCAACTTGCGGCCGATCGCGACAAAATCGCCCGCGAACTGGTAACGGGCTTTCCGGAAGTCGCCCGCGTAGCCGGCGAAATTTTAGACGCTTACGCGAATGAGCCACTCGGCGAAGCGATTGTCACCGCCGCATTGTCGTTGCATGCACGCGGCCCCGATTCGCTAATCGCTCGCAAACTTGGACTTGCTTTTGCAAGAGAAGCGTCTGCGCGCGCTGGGGCGGTGCTTGCCGAGCGTGCTATCTCGCGTGAAAATTATTTGGCGGCGCGAAGCGACTTCGACTTTTGGTTGCGCGCCGATGGCCACCGTCGCAATCCCGGGACGACAGCCGACGTAATTGCGGCGGCGCTATTCTTACTCCTACGAACCGAGTCTTTGAAACTGCCCGTTCGCTTTTATTAGCTCCCTGAAAGTTTGCCCGATGGCTGTACCCGAATATTCGATTCGCCTCGATAAAGAACGGTTCACCTTTTGTGCCGCTCACTTTATCACTTATGGCGACGGCGTCTGCGAACCGCTGCATGGTCACAACTACGGCGTCATGGCCGAGATTGCCGGACCGCTTAGCAAGCATGATTACGTCGTCGACTTCATCGCCGCCCGCGACGCGCTGACCAACATCACCCGGGCGCTCGATCATTGCGTGTTACTGCCAACTCGGCATCCAACGATTCATGTTGAGGTGATCCTCGAAGAAGTCGTCGCCACGTTTGCCGAACGTCGCTGGGTGTTTCCTAAGAGTGACTGTGTGCTCTTGCCTGTGGCGAACACGACGGCGGAACTACTGGCCGGTTACATTGCCGGAGAGCTTGCCAAGCTGCTGCGCGGCAACCGAGCAAACTCCCTCACAGAGATCGCTGTCACCGTTGACGAGTGCGAGGGGCAACTAGCGATGTTTCGGCAGCGGTTCGATGAATAGCACGCGATCAATCGGCTGCGAACTCGCGATACCGTTGGGGGACTTCACCTTCAGTTTCGTCTCCGCTGTGGAGCACGACGCGGTAACGCAACTGGAGCGATTCGCCCTTACGAATCGTGTACGCGCCCTGTTGATAGCCTGCGACTTTCGGGAAGTGTTTTTCGCCGAACGGATTCGCCGCAAGAAGTCCGTAGGTGCGGGCGTGCCAACGGGGAGCGGGGCGGAAGTTGGTCGGGTGGCTGAGGATGGCGATGCCGACGCGTTCGCCTTTGACAGGACCAGAATAGTCAACCCACTCGGCCGGTTGGCCCCAAACGGCGGCGTCTTTGAGCCCGCGGCTAGAAACGATCTGCCCACCTCTCTTGGCGTCCACTTTCATCGTGCCGGCCACGCGGACGCCGAAGGTCCCTTCCTTCGTATCGGCGATCGGCACATCTTTTTCGGTCGCGCGGATAATAACCCAAAAATCGATCCAGCGGTAATTCGAATTGGCAAAGAACCTCAGCGTCCGCTGATCCTCGCACACTTTGCTACCATTGGCGCCGAGCCAATCGTTGGTGGTTGTCACGATGGCCTGCGTGCCATCGGTGTCGACTTCGTCGAAATGGCGATGAACGACTTCGCCCAAATGCCCCCGCAAGGGTTCTCCCTCGCGAGGTTCGATCCACGTATTGATGCCCCCAACACCTTCGTGACCGAACCAACATGAACGGTGGTGGATATGATCGGTCGCTTCGTCGCGGTTGGCGGGTTGTAGCGGATAGCCCCGCGTCATCGCTTCGCCCGTTGGGCCGATAATTGGCCAAACGACTGGTCGAAAACCGCTACGAGTGTGGTACTCGGCAAAAAGCTCACCACCATAAGTAATCTGCGCACCCGCGTTCGTTTGGGTGATTTCGATGCGCGGTTGCGGCGACTTCGCTAGCGCGGCACATGATGCAAAACCGATTGCGAGCAAAAAACCGCACAACCGCAAACTGTTAGCAATCATAATCGAGACCAAACGTTCGAGTGGGCAACGAATCTATATCTGAAATATGCACTATGCCCGAGCGCATTGCCAGTCGGATGCGTGCGTTTATCTGAAAGACTTTCGCTGCTCCGAGTCGACTCGTCATGCGCAGTGGTGACGAAACGCAGCACCGCAGAGCGTAACGAAAAAAACGTCAAAAAATTCCCGCCCCAAAACCGCCACTCTCGGAGCGACCTTGGCGATTGTCAGTGGCACTACTGCTCGAAGAGTTGTCACCTCCCTGGCCTGTATAAGGCGTCGTGCGGCCAACGGTTCGATTGTTCGGGGGAGAATGGGGAGCGCGGGCTGGCTGATCTTGGTGGGCACGGTCGATGCGGGTGTTGTGGCCACGATCGTCGTAATCATAATCTTCGTATCGCGAAACATAGCCCGGTTGTTTGGCACGCTCGATCTCGGCTTGAAATTCGGCAATCACGTTCTCTTGAATCATGTCGCGGCAGTCTGAGTTGATCGGATGGGCGATGTCGGCGTACAACTTCGCGCGTCCGTCAGAGTCGACGAAGTGAGGCGGGTCTTCGAGTCGCTTACCACACTGGTTGCAGTGATTGGCCCGCAGGTGATTCTTCATACCGCATTGGCCGCAATGAGAGGTAAGCTTGCGACTCGGCATGGCAACGAACGGTCCGCTGGTCCCTTCGATGATTTTCAGATCGCGGACGACAAAGCAGTCGTCGAACGTGATCGAACAGAAGGCCTTGAGCCGTTCGCCGGGCTCTTCCATCAGCTTGATGCGGACTTCAGTGATTTCCATTGCCAATTCTCCTTGCGACCGTGGGGCGCTAAAGGCATGTTGTCAGGGCGTAGGCGGCGCCGCATCGCCGCCCGTTCAGGAAACGTGCTAACTGCCGGGCTTGCCGACAGTTGTAACATATCGCGAAGCAAACTGTACCACTGCCACTCATTTGGGCCGCCGCAATTGGGAGCGACCACAGTCTTCGCAAACAATCGACAACGGCCTCGCTCAACGCACAGGCTGCCGCTTGCAAACCGTTGCCAAGCAAAGTGGACAGGCGAGCAAAATTACCGCTTTGCAGAGCACTCGCCAATCGCTGCCAATCAGACGAGGCTCGCTGTCCGCCACCTCGCCACTGTTCAAACACCGCAGCAGTCGAGAGCCCGGCGGCTGGTTTAACGACGACGAGCGGAAGTCCGCTGGGCAACACAACGGGCGAGACAACTTCACCGCGACCCTCGCAAAAGGCCGCACCACGAGCAAAAAAGAACGGAATGTCGCTGCCAAGTTCCGCCGAGAGCCTAGCCAAATCACGATCGGGCCAATTTAGCTGCCAAGCAAGGCTCGCCAGTTTCAGCGCAGCAGCGGCGTCGCTCGATCCGCCACCAAGCCCCGCCTCCGACGGAATGCGTTTGGTGAGCGTGACACGTGCACCACGTTCGCAGCCGGCACGAATGGCCAGTAATCTCAACGCGCGGACGATGAGGTTCCCCTCGCCCAAAGGAATGTCGCGTGCGCCGTGAACGCGATCGCCGCGTTGATCGATGACTGCCAATTCAAAGCGAGGGGATGAGCTTGCGGGGAGCGGTTCGAACGATAGCTCGTCGAACAAGCTGACAGGTGTCATCAGCGTTTCGATGTTATGGAAGCCATCGTCGCGGCGTCCAAGCACCTCGAGCGTGAGGTTCACTTTGGCCGGCGCGGCGGCGATCCAGCGATTAGCTTGTTGGCGGAGGTACATGCTGCCGAGGTTTCAGAGACGATGAGAACAAGATGCCGTCGCGAGTCCGTCTCGATACTAAACTCTTCAGCCAGCCAAGCGGCAGCGATGTTCGTTCGCCGGCCACGCACCTGGTGAGTCTCCCCCAACCATTCGATTCGACAGCTTCTTGCTCGAACTTTTTTCTGCGGCGACGACCAACGTGGCCCCCTATCCGCAACACTTGACATTCGCTTCGATGCTTCAAATTTTATCGCGGCAAGTAGCTTGGGTCAATCTTAGACTGGCGACGAAACTTCAGTCGTGACATATACTTACGCAATTCGACCCCTACACCCCACCAACTTTGCCCACGCCGCGAGATCCGTCGACAATGCCCAAGAGCCGCGATCACAGCCTTCACGGAGATGGCCGAACCTACCTTTGCGGCATTTTGATGGGAGCCGCCGACATCGTACCCGGTGTCTCGGGTGGCACAGTCGCCCTGCTGCTGGGCATCTACGAGCGACTGCTCACTGCCATCGCGGGAATCGGTCCGAAGAGTGTCGCCGCCTTCGCAAAGGGTCGCTTTCGCGAAGCCGCCACGCTCATCGACCTGCGGTTTCTGGTAGCGCTCGCGGCAGGCATCGCGACCGGCATTGTTGCGTTGGCCCACTTGCTCGATGGACTGCTCGCCAATCACACCCAGCTCACCATGTCGGTCTTTTTCGGACTCATCGCTGCCTCGGGGGTGTTGGTCGCTAGGCTCGTGAACGCGCGACCCGGTTACCAAGCCGCCGTCTGCGTAGTGCTCGCCGTCTCAGCCGCCCTGTTCGCCGGTTGGCTCGTCACGACCAACGCACTGAACCCGCGCCCCGGTTATGGGTACATCTTCGTCTGCGGAGCCATCGCGATTTGCGCGATGATTTTGCCAGGCATAAGTGGGGCCTACATCTTGCTGTTGCTCGGCATGTATCAACAAATCACTCACACACTAAAAGAGTTTGTCAGTCGGTTACTGCATGGCGAGTTCATGGGCGACATGGCGCTGACAATCGTGGTGTTCATCGCCGGTTGTGCGACCGGGCTGATTCTCTTTAGCCGGTTCCTCAAGTGGTTGCTCGCGACGGCTTACAGCGAAACGATGGCGGTGCTGGCCGGGTTCATGATCGGTTCGCTGGTGAAGGTTTGGCCCTTTCAAGCCAGCGGCCTCGAAGCACCTGCGAGGCCAATTTGGCCCGCCTCTTTCGACTCCCACACATTCGCCTGTCTCGGACTGGCAATTGGCGCGGGAACGCTTGTGCTGGTCGTCGATTGGTTGGCGAACCGCCGCTGAGGGGTTGTGAACAAATTAAAACTTCTCGCGCCGGAACCACTACTCGTTGCAGCGTTAGCAAAATGCTTGCACCTCAAGTAGTACCGAAGTCGGCCCGGGTTCAATTAATTCACAGCCTCTGCGCGGGAATGACGTTTACATTTACATTGCTGCCAAGTTTGCCAAACCTACCAAGTGATTGTTGATTCATTCCTTAGTCCGCAAGACGTCGGGAACTTGGTACAATGGCCTTCGAGGAGCTTGCGACGATATTTTTGTTTTGGCCTGCTCGCAACCGTATACTCAAGCCACGGCACCGTCTCCACTGGCGGTGTCTGTTACATGAACTTTTGTGCATTTTATGGCATTGTCGCACAAAACCGCCCGCCGCTGAGTTCAAACGTTACGCCGGCACCGTTTCGCTAGGATGATTGTTCTATGGTTTGCTCTTACGAGGCGTCGCTATCGACATGAAGACCATCTTGACTGCGTTGGTGTTGTTGCTGGCCACGGGTTTGGGGCCATGGGTTGGGCCGTCTGAAGCCGACGAAGCGGCCCACGGCATGGTCGGTCTGCGACCCATTCCCGCCGATGAAGCAGGAACGAAGCACAACCACGGCGGGTCGTGGGAGGGGCTGCCCACCTTCGACAAGCAAAATGGCAACTACCCCTTCGTGGCCAAGCACATCGACATCCTCTTCGGCCAGGTGCCCGATGGCGACTTCAAGACGAAGAAGGTGTTCTTCGAGTTCTACTGGGGCCTGAGTAAAGAACGTGACGACCTGGACCCCCGGAAGAATCAACTGATCAAGACAATCAAGACCTGGGAAGACCAGAGCCACGAGGTCGTGCACATCCTCATCTGTCGAGAAGCGAGGCTGGCAGTCGATCGCGGCTGGAAAGACGCCCAGCTCGGTCCGTTCAAGGAAGACGGCCGCATCCTGTCGGCCAATGACATCACCGACATACGCCAGCTTTTCAAGGACGCCCACGCACAGCAGTTGACGCAGCACAAGGACTACAAGCTGATCATGATGGTTGAGGAGCCGTCGTTTTTTGCCACCAACCCCGAGGCACAGCAGGTGATCAAGATGACCAGCGGGGTCGCCTACGAGGCACACCAGTTCAATCGGCATTGGCCTTTGGAGACCGGCTGGTCGAGCCCCGGCCCGGTGATCGAGGGCGCGACCTGGACGCTGGATCAAGGCCTGGACTACATCTTCTACTACGGCCCGGTGATCTGGAAACCATCGCAGCACTACAAACCGTTCATCGAGCGCGACTGGCTCCAACAATACTGGGGGGCGGGGCTGCCCAAGCACCACCCGCGGATGCACTACTACCTCAACACCTTCCCGCACGACACCGGGCGTGGTCGACCGATCGGGCCAGAGACCGACCCGCACTCGGTGCTGGGGCTTACCAAGTGGTTGATCGAAGAGATCAAGGGGGAGCCGGTCCGGGATAAGCCACTTCGCGAATAAGCTGCACGGACGGCCGCCAATAAACAATCAAGCCGTCTCACCACCGGCTGTAGTTGACCAGCGACGGCCGCAGGTAGAATCGTGTTGTTGGCTGGGGGGTCCGCTTTCGCGGGCGGCCGGCAACTGAGACTTTTCCGTTCGCTGCGATAGAGTGACGCGATGGATACAGTCTACATCGAGACGTCTATCGTGAGTCACGCCACAGCGTGGCCCAGGCCACGGCCACTGCGGTTCTTCAGGATCAGGCCAAACGTTAGATGAATGAACAGCGTCCGCTGTACGATTTCGTCACTTCTCAGTTGTTGATCGACGAGGCTGCCGTGGGCGACGCGAATGCGGCTGCCAGACGGCTGCAGATGCTTGACGGGATATCCGTATTGCCCGCGAATCCTGACGCCGACACGGTCGCTGAAGAAATCGTCGGCCGCTCGATGATGCCGGCGTCTGCGAGGATCGATGCCCTCCATGTGGCCTTGGCAGCTTTGGCCGGAGTACAATATCTGCTGACGCAGAACTGCAAGCACATTGCCAATGCCCGCGAGCTTCCTCGGCTTTATCGTCTGCTCGATGAACTTGGCTTGTCGGGATTGCTGATATGCGCGCCGATAGAATTCCTGGGAGGAAATGACGATGATTCGTAATGCCATACTCGACGAATTACATGCGGCCCGTAGAAAAATCCTTGCAGACTATAATGGCGACACGGCCGCGTACCTGCGAGATGCGCAAGCCAGACTAGAAGCATCCGGCCGCTCGATCGCGCACCGCAGGCAGCGAACAATCCGCTACACTGGAGCGGCGAAGTCAAGGGAACTCGCAATGGAAAGTCAATCGCCGCCACCCGGTGATTGCCAGCGTTCGGCGGCAGAGGGATGACCGATGAAAGTCAGTTTTTTAACTGTTGTCGGCCTCATCTCACTGAGCGTGTTGGCAATGGCAGTGGCGGATGAGCCGCGCGTGCCGGACAAGCGTGACGCCTCGCCTCTTAAGAGAGGAGTCGGTCTGGCCGAGCGGCATGGGTATGGGGTGCGACACCTCGAAGACCTCCACGTCGGCTGGTACTACAACTGGGGGCCCAAGACTGCTCTCAAGACGAAGGCGGAGTTCGTGCCGATGGCGTTCGGAAAGAGGGCGATTGCTGCGCCCTTCAGGGGCGAAATCGTTCTCGGTTTCAACGAGCCTGATCACCCCAAGCAGGCGAACCTTACCGTCAAGGAGGCGCTCGACGCCTGGCCGGATGTGATGAGGCAGGTAAAGTCGGTCGGCTCGCCTTCCGTCGCGGGCAACCCGGTAACGGGCGACTGGCTTCCGATGTTCATGAACGGCAATCCGAAAGTCGACTTTATCACGATTCACTGGTACAAGGGTGCCAATCCCGAGAAGTTTATCGAGGACATGAAGGCTATTATCGACAAGTACAAGAAACCGCTTTGGGTGACGGAGTTCGCCCCACAAACGATGGCCGATTCGGTGAAAAACCCCAAGAAGTTTACCCAAGACGAGGTGAACCGGTTCATCGCCGAGACGACGCGTTGGATGGAAAAGACACCGATTATCAAGCGGTACGCATGGCATGACTCACGCTCGGGCACGTCCGCCCTGTTCGACGAGCAAGGCAAGTTAACGGAAACCGGCAAAGCGTACTCGGCCGCATCGAGTATCAAGTAGTTGCGATCTGGGCGAAGGCGTGCCGAACCAGACGCTGCACCGGACCCGGCGGCGTCGTTTGTTTTAGGCGCCCAGCTCCTCGGACCGCCGGGCGACCATGAGTGTGTGTTACTAATCGGCGCACGCCACCAACTGACGCAAGTAGCATCGCCGTCTCGGCCGTGCGAGTCATCGGGTACGAATCGCACGGCCGTGACGGGCAAGCTAAGGGCCGCGCGCTGGGGGAATAGACCCCCGCGACTTGCCCTGAGATACTGGGTCAATCGCAGGCGATTCCGATTCACTCGACAGCTAACCCAAATTGCTACACTGGCGACTCATTCTGGCGGCCGTTGCCATCGCTTTGGTGTTGGGGCTCGCTCATTTCGATTTCACATCCCCTTGGCCGGGAGTTTTGATGTTGCCCCTGGCGTTTGGGGCGGCTTGGATGTGCGCCGGCGAGGTGCTTGGGCTGTTCGAAAAAGCGGCCGCCAATCGTTTGCTTGGCAAAGATGGGCCGATTCCGATCGAAGAACAGAAAGCGATTCCCTCGTGGTTCGTTGTGCAATGGGCGACCATGCTCGTCGTTGCCACCAGTAGCGTCCCAATGCTGTGGCGCGACTACGACGTGTCGTGGAGCGTTGGACGCGCCGGTTGGCTGGCGCTCGGTATCGTCGCCGGAATGATCGCGAGCCTCGTTTACGAGATGCTGCAATACGATGGCCGTGATAGTGCGGTTGGCGTGATTGCGACGCGGGTCGCCCGATCGTTGCTGGCGATTGTTTATGCTGGGGGGCTGGTTGGGTTTTTGGTGCAGCTTCGCGCGCTTGGTGGGGGTCGTTGGGGGGAAGACGGCCGGTGGGGAATGGTCGCGCTTCTGTCGCTGATTGTTGTCGTCAAGTTTAACGACACGGGCGCTTACTTCGCGGGTCACCTGCTCGGTCGGCACAAGATGGCGCCGCGACTCAGCCCTGGCAAGACGTGGGAAGGTGTCATTGGCGGTTTTCTGTTGTCATTATTGGCGACAATCATTTTTTTGGGGCCAGTCGCTGCCGCAATGGGTTGCGTTGCGGAGCGCTCGACCTGGGCGTGGTGGACAGGGGCCATCGTCTATTGTCTGATCATCGGCGTCGCTGGCGTGGTTGGGGACCTGGCAGTATCGCTGCTCAAACGGGACGCGGGAATCAAAGATTCGAGCCGGTGGATGCCTGGCTTTGGCGGATTTCTCGACCTGTTGGATTCGATTCTGTTAGCGGCTCCGGTCGCCTATATGCTCTGGATTTTACGGGTCGTTGGACCGTGAATCCCTCTGTTGGGTGGTTTAGTATTCTCGCGGAGAGGTGGCGTTTTACCGTTTCGTTGGTTTATTTCGTTGCCCCCGCTAGCGTACAATGCGTCGCCACGGGAATCGCAACACGATTAGACCTTGCGATCTCTGTTCGGCGAGACAGACTTAGTAACGCGACTTCGTAAAGAGTCACAAGCAGACCTTAACTCACGGAAATGGCCCCGGCCGCCTCGGCAGCCGACTTGCATGATCGAAGCTTCTATCCCTGTCGGGAACCCCGAACAACTCATCCTGTTGTTTGGCACCTCGGACCAACACTTGCGACGGATTCGCGAAGCGACCGCCGCACGCATCTCGACCCGCAATGGCAAGATCCACGTGAGTGGTCCTGAGCAAGCGGTGCTTTTCGCGACCGGCATTTTTGAGCGGATGAAGCTGGCCGTGGGTCGTGATGGTGCGATTGGCCCGACCGAAGTGAGCGACATCATTGGCGATGTCACCGGCACTCGGGTCGACACGCCGACAGTGAAACTCCCGGGCACCCCTACGGTGGGGCAACCGATTCGCCCGCGCACGCCGGGCCAAGCGGTTTATGTCGACGCGATGCGTGAATACGAACTCGTCTTTTGTGTTGGACCGGCAGGGACGGGCAAGACTTATCTCGCAGTCGCGGCCGCCGTCGAAGCGCTCCGCAAGAAAGAGATCCGCAAGATCGTGCTCGTCCGTCCGGCGGTCGAAGCGGGCGAAAGCCTCGGCTACTTGCCGGGCGATTTGCTCTCAAAGATCAATCCCTATCTGCGTCCGCTGCTCGACTCTTTGGGTGAAATGCTCGATTACGACCAAGTCAAACGCTACATGGCCGAGGATGTGATCGAAGTCGTTCCGCTGGCATACATGCGTGGACGAACCTTGAACCATGCGTTTATTATTATGGACGAAGCTCAAAACACGACGGTCTCGCAGATGAAGATGTTTTTGACTCGCATGGGAGGCCACTCGCGAATGGTCGTTTCGGGCGACATCACACAGGTCGACTTGCCCCCGCACACACGCAGCGGTTTGACCGACGCGATCCAGCGGCTTACCGACATCGATGGGTGTGGCCACGTCGCACTCGGCAAACAAGACATCGTCAGGCACCGCCTCGTTCAGGCGATACTCGATGCCTACGACAGGGAGGACTCGACCGGCAAGTAAGGGATATGTTGCCGCCTTCGCCATGAGCACTGGCCTAAAAAAACGATCTCGCGGTGACCGCGTGGCGGCGCTCGAATTGCCCCCAGGGTTGTGGGGTACGCTGTGGGCGCACGCTCGGCGTGGGCCGGTGCTGTTGCGGTGCATGTTGTGCTTGCTGCTCGCGCTGTTTTTGTGGGGCATCAGTGGTGGTTGGAATCCGCCAATGCGTCACCGATTGGGACAAGTGCCCCACCGCGACGTCACTTCGCGAATCACATTCTCACGGGTCGACGAAGAAGCCACGGCTCGCGCGCGGCAACGGGCCGCTGGCCGCGTCGTGGCGATCTATAACAACGACCCGCGACTGTTGTTGGAGCTCAAAGCCCGGGTCATCAACGAGCTCAATCAGCTCGCCGGTGCAACGAACCTCGCAGTTGCCAATCGAGAGCTTTGGGACGCTTTCTCGCCGCAACTTGCCGAGGGAACGCCCGAACCGATCGATGAAGAGCGCGAGCAACAGTTCACGCGTTTCAAAGAATCGATGGCTGAAGACATCGGCGCGGAGAAATTGACCAAGGCACTCGACATCGCCTTTGCCGATCTCGAGCGGAACGGCCTGCTCGACGAGTTGCCCGAGGAGGGAGAGTTCAGTAGCGAGAGCATCGAGATTCGCAAGAACGGCGAAGAGGCTTTTGCGACTGAGGCGAAGGTGACCGACGTATTGCTCGCCACGGCGATCGAACAGTTGCGGATCAAGCTCGAACAACAAATGCCGTCGCTCGAACTCGCGACGCGTGTTTTTGCCCGCCTGCGAACCAGTCTGCCCGCCACACTCACTCGCGACGATCAAGCGACGCGCAAAGCTCAACAACAATTGATGGCGGCCGTCGAGAAACAGTATCAAGACATCGCGCGCGGAGCCTTGCTCGCGCCGGCCGGTCTGCCGATCGATAAGCCGACCTTCGCTCTGCTCACCGAAGAACAAGGGGCCGTGCTGGCCGAGCGGAACTTTCACGACAAGGTGATGCGTACGTCGGCGCTGCTCGGCATGTACCTGGCGTTGTTCATCCTCTGTGGTGCTTACATCAGTCGTCACGAGCCAAAAATCATCGATGACCTCTCGCGATTCGCTACGTTGCTAGGATTCGTGGCCGTGACGGTCAGCGTGATGCTGATGACGTTCGCAAACAACTGGCAAGCCGAAGTGATTCCATTGCTCATATTTGCGATGACTGTGACGATCGCTTATCAGCAACCTTTGGCTCTCTTGCTTTCGGCATCGGTGACGCTGATGGCGGTCATTGCCTTGGGGCTCGATTTCGCCGACGCGGTGATCTTGATGGCGACTTCGTCCGGGGCCATTTTGGTGCTCGACAATGTGCGAACGCGAAGCAAGCTACTGATGGTTGGCATCGTCGCGGCCGTCGTTGTGTTCTTCACGACGCTGGGGGTCGGCACGCTGATGGGCGACCCGTTTGCCGCGACATTGCAATCGGCACTGTGGTACAGCCTGTGGGCAGTGATCGCTGGCTTCATTATGACGGGCATCTTGCCGCTGGTTGAGCGACTGTTTAACGTCCAAACTGATCTGAGCCTGCTCGAGCTGGGCGACCCGGCTCATCCGCTGCTGCAAGAGCTCGTCCGTCGCGCGCCGGGAACTTATAACCACAGCATCAACGTGGCGTCGCTGGCCGAGTCGGCAGCCGAGTCGATCGGCGCTCGCGGTTTGCTCGTTCGCGTCGGTGCTTACTTCCACGACATCGGCAAGATGCTCAAGCCTGGATATTTTATCGAGAACCAAGGGACCGGCGGCAACCGACACGACACGCTGGTGCCGGCCATGAGCACGCTCGTGATCATCGCCCACGTCAAAGACGGGGCTGACCTTGCGAGGCAACACCGTTTGCCCGAGGCGATCATCGACTTTATTCAACAGCACCACGGTACGACTCTCGTCGAGTATTTTTATCGCCAAGCGACCGACCGTCGCCAACGCGAACCCGATAGCAGCGCAGTCGATGAAAGTGCATTTCGCTATCCCGGCCCCAAGCCACAGACCAAAGAAGCGGGCGTATTGATGCTCGCCGACGCCGTCGAGTCGGCCAGCCGAGTGCTCGTCGAACCTACCCCCGCACGAATCGAGAGCCTGGTCGATGATATTTCGCGCAAGAAACTGCTCGACGGTCAATTCGACGAGTGTGGACTCACGCTCGAAGAGGTCCGCCGGATTGGCGACAGCCTCGTAAAATCGTTGACAGCCGTCTACCACGGCCGCGTTAAATATCCCGATCAGGTAACCGCTTAAATGGAGCACGTCATTCCCGAGCAGGCGGGAATCCAGACGCAACGGTTTCGCTTTAGGTTCCCGCTTGCGCGGGAATGACGGACTCCTTTACTCTTTACTGAAAACGCTGTGCCCACACTCGACATCCAATTTACGAACCAGCAATCGCAACTCGCAATTGACAGCCGACCGCTGATCGCAGCAGCACGCGCCGTTCTCGCCGCTGCCGGTGTTGCGAAGGGAATGCTGAGCCTCGTCGTCCTCGACGATAATGCCATTCACGCAGTCAATCGCGAACACTTGGCCCACGACTACGCCACCGATGTGCTCAGCTTCTTGCTCAACGATGATTCAGAGTCCTTTCATGGCGAAGTAATCGTCAGCGCCGAAACGGCAGCGCGAGAGTGTGGCGAGTTTGGGCAAAGTGCGGCCGACGAGTTGTTGCTCTATGTCATTCACGGCACGCTTCACCTCGTGGGCTACAACGACAAGTCCGACGACGAAACGGCCGCCATGCGAGCGGCCGAAGCCAATTACTTGCAACACTTTTCCACAACTTTCTCGCTCGGAGAACCAGCGAAGTGACAGCCGATCCGCTGCTTGTGATCGCCATTGCCAGCGCAGGCTGTGTCTGTTTTTTCGCGATTGGTGCGAGTGTGCTCCGCGACTTCTCGCGACGCGAACTGTTCGAGCGCTGCCAGCGCCGCGGTGTCCCCGAGCGATTCAACGAGATCGTTGCTTCCCACGACCGCGTTGCTCTCGGTCTTGAAATGCTCGCCGTGCTGCTCAACACGCTGTTCGTTGGCTCGGCGAGTGCGTGGGCTTGGTTTCGCCCCACTCGCGTTGCACCGCTCACGGTGATTGATGTCGTGCTGCATTGCCTCGTGCTTGGACTGTTGCTCGTGGTCATTCGCGTTGCCTTACCTTGGACGGCGTCACGGCTCGGTTCGGCCGCTTTGCTTGATAGTGGTTGGTCGATTTGGCGTGGGTTGAGCTTGATGGCCGAGCCAATTGTACTGCTCGCGCGAGGCCTCGACGTTGTGCTCCATCGGCTCGTTGGTCGACCGGCACCGGCGATCGATGCCGAATCGCTGCAACAAGAAATCCGCACGATCGTCACCGAGGGTCACCGCGAGGGGCTGCTCGAAGACGACGCGCGCGACATGATCGAAGGAGTGATCGACCTGGGTGACGCCATCGTCACCGAGATCATGACACCGCGAACGGACATGCACATGGTCTCGTCGACCCTCTCGTGGGACGAACTGGTTGCCGACGTGATTGAAAGTGGCCACACGCGCATTCCCGTCTACCAAGAAACCCGCGACGACATCATCGGCATGCTCTACAGCAAAGACCTCTTGCCCGAGCTCTGTAAGCCCGCCGCCGATCGCCAGGAATGGACGAGCATCTTGCGCCGTCCGCTGTTCGTGCCCGAGTTCAAGAAGGTCGACGACCTGCTGCAAACGCTCCAACAAAGCCGGACACACATCGCCATCGTCATCGACGAATATGGTGGCGTTGCCGGACTCATTACGATTGAAGATGTGCTCGAAGAAATCGTCGGCGAGATTGTCGACGAGTACGACGAAGACGTTGAAGCCGATATCTTGCCGCAGGGTGATGACCGCTGCGAAGCCTTGGGCCGAGCCCACGTCGACGAAATCAACGAAGCGCTCGGTCTCGATCTGCCCGAAGAAGAAGACTACGACACGATCGGCGGTCTCGTATTTTCGGAGTTCGGCCGCGTACCGACCGAAGGCGAAGTGCTGCTCTGGAACAACGTCGTGCGAATCACCGTGCTCAAGGCAACCCGCCGGACCATCGAACGGGTAAGGGTCGAAAAATTGGTCACGGGCGCTCTCGAAAGCGCTTAGCGGTAAACTTGGGGCGATGTTGGCTTGGCGATCTTGGATCCCGCTGCTGAGCCGTCGAGACACGACTCGATGAGATAGTTTACGAATAAACGAGGGAGTTGCTCTTGATTGATAATCATTGGCGCCGACGCTTCGTCGCTGGCAAGAGTGGTGTGGTTAATTGCCGATAAAGCCCGAACAAAAACTCGACCCGCGACCGTTCGCTGACGAAGGGTTGGGCGCGATAACACTTGTCGACCGCACGGTCGAGTCGGGCATGGGCCTTGGCCATATTCGCGGGCATTGAGAGCGGATCGTAAAGATCGGCCAGCGTACTCTCGGGGTGGGCGTCGCGGGCATCGAGCACCCCTTGAGCCGCCACTTCGACGGCTTGGCGTTTGTCGTCCGAGACGTCTTGGGGCCAGGGGCAATACTGTTCGGCACAAGAATTGCGCCACGCCATTGAGGCAATATACACAGTTTAAGTGGAGTTGCGCCCTGTGAGTTGATCGCGCATAATTGGCGGCATGGGCGCGAAAGCTAAACCAAAAATCAAAGAATCGGACGT
>JBGSRO010000122.1:0-10036 GCA_041737535.1 Pirellulales bacterium
AAAATGCCATCGATAAGTTCGCGTTGTACTTCGCAAAATCACCGCGAAACAAGTGGTTTTGGCGAAACCGGAGGGGTGCGACACTCCACAATAAAGTCGCACGAAATCGTGTTTTGCGACAAAAGCGACAAAACGACAAAACGACAAAATACAGGTTCCCTCACACCGTGGTCCGCTGCGGGAAAGCGGGGCGGGCAAGCCCCCAATTCTCGATGAGGCAAAGCATGTCTCGGCCAACGATTCGGCGAGTTGCTTTTTCACCGCTTCGAGTCTCTTGAGGCGAACCGCGATCTACCCCTTACAACATACAAAACTAGCCCGGGAGGGACTCGAACCCCCGACCAAGGGATTATGAGTCCCCTGCTCTAACCAACTGAGCTACCGGGCCAAAAGCATATAAAAAATGCTAAAAATGGCGTGAGCTGAACCGTTTGTTTTGCTTCATGACACCCGTTGCGACACCCGTTCTGCTGTGAGGCAGCGAAAGATAGCCGGCGGCGAAAACTACCGGGTGTCAGACAACCACAATCTCTCACCCAAGGTGCCACCGTCCCCAATTCTAGCACAACGTCGAAGCCAGCGAAGCCCAACGAGCCATTCCCCTTGTTCGCTCACGCCACGAAGCGAAGGGCCTCGAAAATCATGGGCAAGCGCCACGACTTCGGGCCGTGGGATAATCGCGAAGCGGCTCTCGACAAGCATCTGAGAGAGAAAGACTACCTGCACTCGGGCCGAGTTCCGCCGGCCGAACTGATCGGCCTCACGCGGCACCAACTATGCCACGTGCCTTGCGAGTCGAAGGAAACGCTGGTGACATTGGGCGAGTTGTCTCCGAAGACGCTGACCGACTACGAGAAGAGCCACGAGCTAAGGCTTAAGCACTTCGGCAAGGATCGGCTGGTGTCAGACTTGACACCTGTTCGCTCTGAGAAGTACCGGGCGAAGCTTGCCGAGCGCTTCGATGTCAACAGCCTACAGCGACTTATCACCAGCTCGCGTTCGGTATCCATGCACCGGCACGACGTGTCAGCGTATCGTCGACGCCGCCAGCTTGCCAACTTCTCCCAGTTGCACAGCTTTACGATTCACTTTTCAACCGCGGATTGGCTCCGCCAGGCGTTCTGATGTTCGACCTCTGTTTACCCCACGCCCCGCCGTTTTTGCTCGACGACTTTGAGCAGTCGTTCGACCACGTCGGCGGGAGACATGCCGTCGGTGTTCACTTCCACCGCGTCGCTCGACTTGATAAGCGCACCGACGGGCCGGGTGGCGTCGCGGTCGTCGCGCTCGCGTTGCTTTTCGAGCACGTCTGCGTACGTCACGTCTTCACCGCGCGCAAGCAAGTCACGATAGCGTCGGTCGGCGCGGACCCCTTCGCCGGCGGTCAAGAATATCTTGCACTCGGCATGGGGAAAAACGACCGTTGCTTGGTCGCGGCCTTCGGTCACGACGTCGCTGCCATCCGCGGCCGCACGTTGCCAATCGACGAGCCGACCGCGCACCGCCGGGTGATCGGCAGCGTAACGCGTGTTGGTCGTGATTGCGAACGTGCGGATTTCTTTCGTGACATCTTGGCCATCGACCAACACTGCGTTGTTGGCCAAGTCGACGTGAATGTCGGCTGCAACCTGCTCGAGTGCCGCGTCGTCGGTCAGTTCGACTCCTCGCGTCACGGCGGCCCAGGTGACAGCCCGGTACATGGCCCCTGTGTCGAGGAACTTAAAGCCCAACCGCGCGGCGAGCGCCTTGGCCGCGCTACTCTTGCCCGCACCGGCGGGACCATCGATGGTGACGATCATCGGCGAGGCGGGAAACGAGTTCGGGTGGAAGAATGGGGTCGAGAACGACTTCGGAGATTTTCGTTTCGCAGCGGCAAATCGGCAACCCCCGGCGTGACAAATTTGCCCGCCCGCGTACGAGCACGTTGCGCGAGCGCGCGAGGCGTCTCATCGACGGACTTGGCAAGACCTCACTCGCACGCGCGTCGTGCGGCGATTGTCCGAGACCTCAGTCGCTCGCGCGTCGTGCTTGGATTGCTCGAGAATTGGCGTTTATCGGCTGCCGAGTTCGATCTTGCGAAACAGCGGCGCATGACGGTAATAGACCTCAAGTGTGCAACAAGCGAGTGCTGTGCTGTAGATGCGGCCCCCTTGCGAACCGTGGGTCGAATCGGGATCCCAGCTTCCTTCTTCGTGACCTTGGCGCACCTGGGTCGTGACCAGCATGTCGCGAATCGCCAGGTTCCAGCGATCCCACTCCGGGCCTCCCCAGTGGTGCATGACCTGGGTCGCGTAGTACCAATAATAGATGTTGGGTTTGCCCCGTTCGGGGAGTTGATCTTGAGAGAGCCAATCGACGCCGATGGCGAGTCCGCGGTCGTCGCGACGGGTGCCGAGATACATCCGCGAGAGCAGTCCCTCGGCGGTCATCGCCGGGGTCGGAGGTCCGCCCGTTTGGTAGGCGTATCGCGAACCAATTCGATCGGTCTGCACGCTGTCGAGATAGCGACTCGCGGCGACGAGCGCCTTCGAGTCGATGTTGAGTCCCGCCGCCCGCGCACTATGCAGGGCCATGAGTTGCCAGCCGGTGACGCTCAAGTCACCCGGATCGCGCGGCCCATAGCGCCAGCCTCCGGCACGATGCTGGGCGTACTCGACGAATTCAATCGCTCGCTGAGCCGGGTCGCGGAGTTTCTCGTCGCCGGTGAGTGCATAAGCGTCACAGAGCGCGATGGTGGCCAGCGCGTGAACATACATTCCCGAGTTGCCTTCGCTCCGCGAACGCAGGTCGCCATCGTCGCGCTGCACCGAAAGCAGGTATTGCAAACCGTGGCTGACTTCGTCTTGATACATACCGCTGCGGTGGGTTTGTCCCGCGCCGAGCATCGCTTGGAGCACGAGCGCTGTGCCGCCCGAATCGCTATCAAGCCGCGCTGCTCCGCCACAATTGCCATCGCATTCGTCGCAGCGGCTAAAATACTTGAGCGACCAGCGGCCATCGTCCGACTGGTGGTGGACCATCCACCGCAGTGCGCGGGCCACAGCGGCTTCGGTGAGCGTGGTGCCCCCTTCTTGGGCGACCACTTCGCGGCGAATGCGGGGATCGCGGGCGCTGAGCATTCGCCGATAGGGGTCGTCGGAGTTCAAGCTATCGGCCACGCGGGTCAGTGGCGGCAAGTTGGGAGCGGCTTGTTGCGGTCCAATTTCGAGTTGTTCGGCCCACTGCTCAGCAGCGGCAAACTCGGCCGCGAGGGCGGGATTCGACTCCGGTCGCTCAAAGCCAACGGGCGCGACTTGATCGTCGACGATCAGTGCCGCCTCGCGCTGATCGCTGCGCAGGTCAACGCTCAGGTTAATCGTGTCGTCGACGAGCGTCGCATCGCCCCAACCGAGTAGTGCGAGGAGCAATAGCATGAGCAAGTGAGCGATCACACTCGCCAGGCAAGCGAGCAGTTCGTTGAGCTGGCGCCAAAATCGTTGTCGCCTGAGCACACGGGGGGGAGGCAACACACTCGCATCGCGGGGCGGACGATCGAGCCCCGGGGCGAGCGAGTTGGTGACGATGTCGACCAGTAGAGTTGCTTCGCGGGCTGGCTCAGCGGTCAACGTTGGTTTGCCGTTTTCGCTGGCGGGCTTGGTGCGAGGCTGTTGTTTCGCGTCTGGCTTTTTGGCAACGTACTCGAGCGCGATCGTCGTATCGCACCGATAACACACGGCTACGCCAAGCCAGCGGCGGACAGACATTGGCGTGCCACATTCGGGGCACGCGCAGCTCTCGATGACTCCATCGAGCGTCGGTTCAGGAAGCAGATTGGGGAGCGTGCTGGGCAAGGGAATGGCTTTGGATGGCGACCGCTTTCGCACTCCGTCATTCCCGCAGAGGCGGGAATCCAGACGCAGTGATTTCACTCTCGATTCCCTCCTGCGAGGGAATGACGATGCTCGTCGCTACACGTTGAACAAGAAGTGACAAACGTCGCCGTCTTTCATGATGTACTGTTTTCCCTCAACACGCAATTTTCCTGCTTCGCGAATTGCCTTTTCGGACTTGAGTTCCAGCAAATCGTCGACGCCGTAGACCTCGACGCGAATGAACCCTCGCTCAAAGTCGCTGTGAATTACACCAGCCGCTTGCGGAGCGGTTGCTCCGGCGTGGACAGTCCACGCGCGGACTTCTTTCTCGCCTGCGGTGAAATAACTTTGCAATCCCAGCAGCCGATAAGCGGCCCGCGCGAGTGTCGCTAGCGCCGGTTCGGCGAGCCCAACTTCGCTGAGCATCGCATCGCGATCTTCGGCATCAAGCTCCGCTAGCTCGGCTTCAAGGCTGGCACAAACGGGCACAACTTCGCCTCCTTCGGCCGCCGCGTGGTCGCGGACTCGCCGCACGAGGTCGGCTTCGCCGGCGAGGTCGCTCTCTTCGATGTTGGCGACGTAAAGCACACCTTTGGTGGTGAGCAGTTGTAAGCCTTCGAGTTCGCGATTGAGAATCGGATCGCCGGTCATCAGCTTGCGCACAGGTTTTCCCTCTTCTAGCAGCGCGTTGCACTGTTCGAGCAGTTCAAGCCTTCGCTTGGCGTCTTTGTCGCCATTGCGAGCCGTGCGAGCCGCTTTGTCTTTCATGCTGGCGATTTGCTGCAGGTCGGCCAACATCAATTCGGTGTCGATCGTTTCGATATCGCGAATCGGATCGACTTTGCCTTCGACGTGAATGATGTCGGGGTCGTCAAAACATCGCACGACGTGCAAAATGGCGTCGACGTTGCGAATGTGGGTGAGAAACTTGTTGCCCAGCCCTTCGCCTTCGCTCGCCCCGCGCACAATGCCGGCGATGTCGACGAGTTGCAGCAGCGCGGGAACGACTTTCTGAGTTTTGATGTGCTCGCAGATCATATCGAGCCGTGGATCAGGTACGGCAATCGCGCCGACGTTCGGCTCGATCGTACAGAACGGATAGTTCTCGCTGGCGATGCCGGCGGCGGTGAGCGCGTTGAAAAGTGTGCTTTTGCCGACATTCGGCAGTCCAACGATGCCTGCCTCCATAATTCGTTCTCGATCAGGTTGCGGTGAGAGAAATTAGTCTATTGAGCCTGTGATTTTACGCAGCATCGGGCGACCGGCACAGCGGGCGGGCGGGCGACCTGAACGAGAACGACTTCAAGAAATACGCAAAATCGGCAAATTCCCTCATAGCCGACTCGCACGGCAATCTCCATAATTAGGATTGCCGGGGGCGAGTAGAAAGTCGTCGTTCGATTAGTTTCATTCTACACGGAGTTGTGATATGTCGATTCTTCGGCGTGCGCTGACATTTTGCTCGATCTCGGCAAATCTGTTGTTTCTTTCTTGCGGGCTGTCGCTTGCTCAGGAAACTGATGCTCCCAGGTCCGATGCTCAAGAAAGCGAAGCTCCGAAAATCGAAGCTCCCGAAAGTCCCGAGGCCAAATCGGCCAGCCCGGGTCAAGCAGCACTTGACGAGGCGACCCAACTGCGGCTCACGGCTGAAGACGCTCGGCAACTCAACAAGGTGATCGACCTGCTCGGCTCGGCCATCGAGAAAGGCCTCGACGACGACAACGAAGACTTCGCCGAGCAGATGCTGGTGTCGGCGCTGCTCGAAAGATCCGAGGCCCTCGCGAAGGCCGTACTCGACCGCCCGCTCCCCGATCCGCGGCAAGATCCTCGCTGGCTACAAATTCGCCAACTCGCCATGGTCGATCTCCAGCGTGTCCTCGAGATCGACGCTAGCCAGTTCAGGGCCTATTTTCTGATTGGGCGGTTACAGTCGCTGCCGCTCGGCGACGACGCCGCCGCGCTAGGGGCGTTTACTAAGGTCATTCAGAGCGAAGGTGTCGACGACCAAACACTGGCCGAAGCCCACGTCCGGCGTGCCGCAAAGCAAGCCAACGACGATGAGCGATTGAACGACCTTAACCGTGCCGTTGAACTGGCGGCCGAGAACGTCGAGTTCCGACTGATGCGTGCGCGGCACTACTTTCAAACCGAGCAGTTTGCCGAATGTCTTGCCGATGTCGACGCGGTGCTGAAGCAGGCCCCCGACAATTTTGGGACTCACGAGCTTCGCGGACTCGTGCTACAGGCAATGGAGAGGGACGACGAGGCGCTCGAGAGCTTCGATCGAGCGACCGAACTCGCACCTGAACAATTGACTCCCTACATCCGCCGCAGCCAGTTGTATGCGAAGCAAGACGACCTCGAGAAAGCGATTGCCGAAGCGGGCAAGGCGATTGACGTCGATTCCGATAATCCACTTGGTTACTTGTTGCGTGCCGAGCTCTTGATTCAAGACGACCAGGCCGATGCGGCACTCGAAGACATCGAGAAAGCCGGCAAATTGCAAGAGGGTCTCGTGCAAGCGTATTTGCTCAAGGCGCGGGCATTCGAGCAACTCGGCAAGTCGAGCGAGGCACTCGAGCAACTCGAAGAGTTGGCCGAAGCGCTGCCGCCTCAGGTAGAGATTCGCGTGCAAATCGCGGCCATGGCGCTGCAGGCCGAACAACCTCGTCGGGCGATCCGCTCACTCGACCGGGCTATCGACATCGACGGCGAGAGCTTTTTCGCGTATCGGCTGCGTGGCGATGCGAAGCTCAACATCGGCGAGCATGCCGAGGCGATTGCCGACTACGAAAAGGCTCTTGAGCTCGAGCCCGACGACTCAGGCGTCATGAACAACCTCGCGTGGACTCTCGCCACGTCACCCACCGACGCGGTACGCGACGGCAAGCGGGCGCTGGAGTTAGCGACCGAGGCTTGCGACGCGACCGACTACAAAGAAGCCCACATCCTGAGCACGCTCGCCGCCGCTTATGCCGAGTCGGGCGATTTCAAGAAGGCCCAGGAGTGGGCTCAAAAGGCGGTCGAGCTGAACGACGAAGCCAACGGCGAGCAGATCGCTAAAGAACTGGCGAGCTACAAAGCGGGCAAGCCTTGGCGCGAAGAGCAAAAGCTCGACTCCGGCGAACAGCCAAACACCGCCGAGGCGACGCCCCGCGAGCCCGAAAAGCCGGTCGAGTCGAAGCCGGCACCGGCTCGGACGATTGATTTTTGAACAGTGCTTTCGGTCATCACCGTTACTCCTGCGAAGGTGGGCATCTAAGTGGCATCACCGAAAGTTTGTACAGTAATGGACCAATTGAGTTGCGACACCGACGAGACGTAGCTCGTCGGTGTCGCCGAACCTTGAGCACAAATGTGCATTCTTTTGTACTTCCGACCTAGTCGTAATACATCCAGTCAAGGTTGCCGCCTTCGCGGCAACGACGGTGTTCGTCATGCAACACAATCTCGCCCGCTACGATCGCCAGATGCGCTACACACCGCTCGGCGAAGCGGGGCAGCAAAAGCTGGTCGAGTCAACTGCGCTGATCGTCGGCTGCGGCGCGCTTGGTTCGGTGATCGCCCAAACACTCGCGCGGGCGGGCGTCGGGACTCTGCGGATCGTCGACCGCGATTTCTTGGAGCTGAGCAACTTGCAGAGGCAGGTGCTGTTTGACGAAGCCGATGTGGCGGCCGGGCTACCCAAAGCGATTGCCGCTGCGGCAAAACTGCGGGCGATCAACTCAGAGATCACGATCGAGCCGCATGTCGTCGACTTGACGCACAAGAACATTGCTGCGCTGGCGAACAACTGCGGTGTCGTCGTCGACGGCAGCGACAACTTCGAGGTCCGCTTTTTGGTGAACGACTATGCGATTTCGACCGGTACGCCTTGGGTGTTTGGTGGCTGTTTGGGTGCTGAAGGACAGACGATGACCATTGTGCCGACGAAGTCGCCTTGCCTTGCCTGCGTGATCCCTGAACCGCCGCCGCCGGGAAGCACACCTAGCTGTGACACGGCCGGTATACTCGGACCAGCAATCAATGTGATTGCCTCAATCGAAGCGTGCGAGGCGATCAAAATTCTCTCGGGCAACATTGATGCCGTCGCCACCGGCATGACAGTTATTGACGTTTGGTACCACCGGTTGCGAACCATTAATTTTAATTCGTTATCCGTCGCCGGTGGCTGTTATGTTTGTGGCCACCGCGAATTCTACTGGCTTAGAGGTGAACGCGGCAGCCGCGCGGCCGTGCTCTGCGGGCGCAACGCAGTGCAGCTTCGCCCCGATGAGCCGCGGAAGCTCGATCTCGCAAGAGTCGCCGTTGGGCTGAAAAGCGTGGGCGAGTTGCTCTGCAACAACTACTTGCTTCGGCTCGACGTCGACGACTATTCGCTGACGCTCTTTCCCGATGGCCGCGCGATTATTGTCGGTACCGACAGTGAGTCGACCGCCCGAAGTTTGTACGCGAGGTATTTCGGCAGCTAGCGATGCTAGCGACGCAATTGCCGTTAACGTTTGGCTCGCTTCTCTAACTTACGCACGGGAGGCCGCGATTCATGGTCGCGCTAAGATTGGCGGGCGATTTGGCCGATGCCAAGCTAAGGGCAATCCCGCTGCCCGTCGCGCCGTCTCTTCGACCCAAAGGCAATTCATGCTAGTTTCGTCTCGCGATGCGAGTGCATCGGCGGTTGACCCACGCCACAAACTGGTCGGCCGGACCGGTCCCTGGCAACTCGTCAGGCTGGTGGCCGAGACGCCGCTTTCGCGCGTCTATGACGCGCGGCCCGCCGACGCACCGGTATCGCGGCCAGCCGCCTATGCGGTGAAGGTGCTGCGTCGTGAATGGTGGAACGATGCTGCCGCGATCGACACAATGCGCCGCGAATCGCTGGTTGGTTCGCGTGTGTCGCATCCGAACATCGTGCCGGTGCTGTCGTCGCAAGTCGCACGGCCCCCATTCTACTTGGCGATGCCGAAGCTCGAAGGAGCGACCGTCGCGCAATTGATTGGCAATCGTGGTCCACTCGGCGTTGCCGAATCGTTATGGATTGGAAGGCAAGCGGTCGAAGGACTCGCTGCACTGCACTCATCGCAGCAAATGGTTCATGGCGATATCAAGCCAGCCAACCTGCTCGTCGGACCGACGGGCCATACGACGCTGCTCGACTTGGGTTTCGCTCACACACTCGACGAGGCTATCGACTGGCGTTCGCACCGCCTCGCGGCAAGCGTCGCCTACATTGCACCCGAGCTAGTAACGTCGAGCTATGCTTCGAGTCCCCAAAGCGACCTCTACAGTCTTGGCGTGAGCCTCTATGAAATGCTCACTGCCAGGCGGCCATTTGAAGGTGATGATGCGGCGCAACTCGTCGCCCAACATCGTTCGGCAAAGCCTGCTTGTATTCGCTCGCTCCGTCCACAACTACCGAAGCAAGTGGCATCGCTCGTGCACACGCTGTTAAGCAAACACCCGATGCGACGCGCGAGTAGTTATCGCGAAGTCATCGAGCGGCTCGTACGACTCGAAATCGCGGCATTCGCCGACCGGGCAGCATAGCAAGTTAATCGATACTTACGGGCCGGATTTCGTCATTCCGAGCGAGTATCGATGTTGACGTTAAGCTCAATCTGAGCCAAGCATTCTCACACTTCGCCGGCGTCGAACAGGAATCGGTCGACACAGGCGAGCGCCCCAAGCGCGACGGCGAATCCGACGAACGCCCCAGCGCTGTAGGCGGCATTCCGAATGAGCTCAGTCGCCACATAGGGGTCGCTGTCGACGCGAAACGTCGTGACCCATTGCCCGAAATACCAAACCGCCATGCCGAGCGACGCCCAGGCGACGACGAGCGAAACCCAAGCCGCGAATTCAACGGTTCGTTCAAATAGCCAAGCCATGTGATTTGCCTTGCGTGTTGTCATTTGGGTGTGTGAAACGGAACTCTGGACGATGTTCGAGCGTGGGTTGCCAACCACTTTCGCATCGAGTGATGTTTTACCTTAGCCAGGAAGAATCGACAATTATCCTGTTTGTCGCTTGGAATTGGTTAGGCTTCTATGTAACCGTTCACGACCCGATACAACGCTTCACTCGTCCGTAGCGACAGTTGTCGCTTGAGTGGGGAGCAGTGACGGAGCCAGTTGGCCGGCGAATTGGGCCTCCACGGCGGCAGTCAGATAGTGATAGGCGCTGCGATT
>JBGSRO010000126.1:0-9029 GCA_041737535.1 Pirellulales bacterium
GGTCGACACGAGCGCGGCGACCGCCAGCGGCCCAGCCGCTTGAGTGACCCGGAGCCCGACGAGTAGTTCGGCCATGTCGGCTTTGAGTGTCGGCCGTTTCGTTTCGAGAGCCGCGAGCAGCGCGGCAGCACTGGCCGGTTGCAGACGCAGCAACGCTTGACGCGCTGGTCCGCGCGATGCGTCGGGTGCGTCAGGGCGGGCGAGCAGTCCCAGCACCGGCGCGACGGCCGGCTCGCCGATGTTGGCCAGTTCGCGAACCGCCTCCTGTTGTTTCGCATTCGAAACATCGCTGAGCTGACGCGTCAACTCAGCAATCCGGTCAGGTGAAGCGGCCGCTGCGCCTGCTGCCGCTACCGACTCTTGAGCGAAGGTGCGCATGGCCTCGGGCAACTGCTTGTTGAGCGCCAGCTTCAAGAGGCGTGCCGAGCCAATCTGGCGAACCAGTTCAATGCGAGTTGGTGCATCGAGATCGAGCGCCACGAGTTCGTCAACAATCGTCGCCGCGAGGTCGGTCCTGTCGAATGCCACTAGCGCTTCGATGACAGTAATGTAGTCGAGTGGTTGTGACCGCGGCAGCTCGAGCGCGGCAATCACCGACGGATCGCTAATCGCGGCCGGTGCGTCGAGTTCTTGGGCGGCCGCCAATTGGAACGCGCTCGTAAACGCGAGAGTCAAGATGAGGATTCGCATAGTTGTCGTTTTAATAAGAGTCGTTTGTTGTTGAACCGCCGAGAACGCTGAGTATAAAATAGCCGCAGATGAACGCTGATTAGACGCGGATGAAATTGAATTGGAAATGCTTGTCATTCCCGCCTGCTAGGTTGTGAAAAAATGGGACTGGCTCCGCACAGAGTTGGGCGAGAGCCATGAGTCGGCCACAAGTGCGGTGCCTGTCCCATTTTTTCGCAACCTAGCGCGTTGCAGAAAGTGAATAAAATAAATGGGACAGGCACCGTGGAAAACACCCGATCGAACTCCACGATTTGTTCGGCCACGGAGCCAGTCCCATTTATTCACAGCCTCTGCGCGGGAATGACGTTTTGGTTTCTCCGGTTCCTGTTTATCTGTGTTTATCCACGTTCATCTGCGGCTAAATCTTTCTTCCACTTCGCAACTTGCTCAGCGACCATCGCCGGGTTGGTTGAGCCGACGCTCTTGAACGCGGCAATGGCTCTGTCGACGCCGAGCACTTCGTAGACTGACTCATCGAGGTCGGCGTGGGCCGCTTGCAATTCCGCGAGCGATAAGTCGGCCAGTCGTTTGTCTTGTTTCATCGCCGTCGCGACAAGGCTGCCGATGATGTGGTGGGCCGTTCGTTGGGGGACGCCGCGACCGATGAGGTATTCCATCAGCGTCGTCGCATCGAGATAGCCCCGGTCGAGTCGCGCGCCGATCGATTCGCGTTTGAGCGTTGCACCCGAGACCATCGGCGCGGCCAGCGCCAGGCTCGCGGCGACCGTGTCGAACGAATCAAAGACCCGCTCCTTGTCTTCCTGTAAGTCGCGGTTGTAGGCAAGCGGGAGTCCCTTGGTCAGCACCAAAAGGCTAGTGAGATTGCCGACGACACGGGCCGACTTACCGCGGATCAGTTCGAGCCCATCGGGGTTTTTCTTCTGGGGCATGATCGACGACCCGGTACAAAACGCATCGGGGAGCGCGAGGAAATTGAACTCGCTGGTACACCACAAAATCCACTCCTCGGCCCAGCCGCTCAAGTGAATCGCGATCTGCGCGAGGCACCAGGCGAACTCCAGCGCGAAGTCGCGGTCGCTTGACGAGTCGAGGCTGTTAGCGACGAGTCCCTCGAAACCAAGTGCGTCGGCCACCATCTGGCGGTCGATCGCGATCGTCGTGCCGGCCAGCGCCGCCGTCCCCAACGGCAACCAATTGACGCGGCGACGACAGTCGGCGAGTCGCTCGCGGTCGCGGGCATATTTTTCGCAGTAAGCGAGCCAGTAGTGGGCCGCCAACACAGGTTGGGCTCGCTGCATGTGAGTGTAGCCTGGCAAAATCATGCCCGCATCGGTTGCCGCTCGACCGACAAACGCTCGCTGCAAATTGGCGAGTAACTCGTCGAGTTGGTCGATCGCATCGCGAATCCAAAGCCGAAAGTCGGTGCTCACCTGGTCGTTGCGACTGCGGCCTGTGTGCAGTTTGCGACCGACATCGCCGATCCGTTCGACGAGTGCCCGTTCGATGTTCATATGCACGTCTTCGAGTTCGGCCCGGAACTCGAACTTACCAGCGGTGATTTCCCGCTCGATCTGCTGCAATGTCTCGGCGATTTGTTGCGATTCGCGCTCGGTGAGCACGCCAACCTTCGTGAGCATCGCAGCGTGAGCGACCGAACCGCGCACGTCGTGCGCATAAAGTCGGCGATCGAAGCTGACGCTTTCGCTAAATGCCTCAAGCAATTTGTCGGTCGGCTGCTCGAAAGCACCGCCCCACGGCTTGTCGCTCAATTTTTGCTCACGCGGAGGGAGTGAAGGGTGCGGGCCGGGTTGGTGCGTTCGGCGCATGTCGCCCGCTATGCGCACGTTAAACCGCGCCGAGAGGCGTGTCAACGAGTGCTAGGCACGGGCCGCTTAAAAACTAGGCAATGGGCAGTTTGTGGGCAGGTTACAACAGTTTTGCCGGCGGTTACGTCGGAGAAAACGACTTGGCACCATCGAGCAGGTCGCCATTCGCACCCTGTTTGTGCCACCGGCCGAACCGGCTTTGCGTTCGACGAACGGGTATCGTTTGGCTATTATTTTACGTATGTCCCATATTTTGAGTATGTCCCAGTTCGACGAGATTGTGATTCGATGAACGCCATTGCTAGTGAATGCTTGAAGACAGCGTTGTCGCTGCCCCACCACGAGCGAGCCACCATTGCCGATACGTTGCTTCTCAGCCTCGGCGATGAGGATGCGAGCCAGATCGTGGCGGCGTGGCAGGACGAAATTGGTCGACGCATCGTGGCCGGCGATGCTGGTGAGGCGAAGCATTACGACTGGGACGAGGTGCTATCAGGGCTCCAATGAGTGACGCGTCAAAGAAGCCGCTGAGATTCCATGAAGCGGCGCGTGACGACGTGAGAGAGGCTTTCGATTGGTATGCGAAGCAAAGCGAAGTTGCTGCCGATGCTTTCAAGCGAGCCGTCGAAGCAGCTGGCCTCGAAATCGCCCATGCGCCAAATCGTTGGGCGAAGTAAATGCACGGAACTCGGCGCTACTATATCCCGCCGTTTCCTTACTGCGTTGTCTATCGGGAACTCGACGAGTTTATCGAAATAGTGGCTGTTCAGCACGGCAGTCGACTGCCGAAAGTTTGGAAAAGACGACTCGATTGAAGCGTCTTGGACCCGACTGAAACTCTCACTCCACCTGCTCAATCGTGCAGTGCATCGACCCTTTGCAGTTCTTCATCGCAGCGTCTTTGCCGTAGGCGAGAATCTGGTCGCGCTTCAGCTCGGCATGTTCGTGGGTGGTGGTGAGCACGATCGCTTTCCCCTTTTCGTCAACCTCTTTGGTGAGCACAAAGCAGGTTTCGTCGGCGTGGCCGAATAGCTCTTTCAGCATGATCATCACGTAGTCGTAGGTGTGCTCGTCGCTGTCCCACAACACGACGTTCCACTTGGGAATACCTTTTGCCTGTTTCTTTTTCTTCGGTTTCGTGGCGGTCGTCACCACGGTTGCCATGCCGAAAGACCCGCCGGTGGGGTCGCTTGAGGAATCGAAGGGATCGTCGTCCATGCTGATCGTGTGCTTGCTAGAAAGTGGGAGTTCGAAAGGACTCAGCGGTGGTTGCTACGTCTCTTCGCCATTATATTGTCGCTGTCGCGAAATCGCAAAACCTAGGCACATCGGCATGTCGGCTCTCAACGACTATCTCACCCAGCAAGCCGACACGTTCGAGAACGATCTCATCGAATTGCTGAGAATCCCCAGCGTCAGTGCCGATTCGCGTCACAATGCCGACACCCGGGCAGCGGCCGAGTGGGTGGCGAGTCGAATTCAGGCGATGGGACTCGCCAGCGAAATGATCGAAACGGCAGGCCACCCGATCGTTTACGCCGAGACGCCACCGGTGGCGGGGGCCCCCGTGGCGCTCGTGTATGGTCATTATGACGTTCAGCCCCCCGATCCGCTCGACGAGTGGATCACGCCCCCCTTCGAACCGGCGCGCCGCGATGGCAACATCGTCGCCCGCGGTGCGACCGACGACAAAGGGCAAATGTTGACTCACTTGTTGGGCCTGTCTGCGTGGCTCGCAACGGGCGAGTCTTTGCCGATGCAAGTCAAGCTGCTCATCGAAGGCGAAGAAGAAATTGGCAGCCCCAGCCTCGGTCCTTTCGTGGCCTCGCATCGCGAAAAGCTCGCGGCCAACGTAGTGGTCATCAGCGACAGTTCGCAGTTCGCGCCGGGAGTGCCGGCCATTACCTACGGTCTACGCGGCATCGCCTATTACGAAATCCGCTTGCGTGGCCCGCAACAAGACCTGCACAGCGGCACCTTTGGTGGCGGGGTCACGAACCCGGCGAACGTGCTCGCCCGATTGCTCGCTTCGCTTACCGATGCCGAGGGACGAATCGCAATCCCCGGTTTCTACGATCGGGTCGTACCGCTCACCGACCGCGAGCGCGAAGAATTCGCGCGGCTGCCTTTCGACGAAGCGAAGTTCAAACAGCAGTTGGGTGTCGATGGACTCACGGGCGAAGTGGGCTTCACCACACTCGAACGCCGGTGGGCAAGGCCGACCTGTGATGTCAACGGACTCTGGAGCGGCTACCAAGGCGAAGGGGCCAAGACGGTGTTGCCGGCGAAAGCGGGCGCGAAAGTCTCGTTTCGACTCGTCCCCGATCAAGATCCTCACGAATTGACCACGACGCTCCAGCGACACCTTGCGTCACAGCTTCCGCCCGGTATCAAGCTCGAACTCGTCGACTTTCACGGCGCGCCGGGCATTGTCTTCGCGCTCGATAGTCCTTACATGCAAGCGGCATCGAACGCCATCGAAACGGCCTTCGGCACCCGTCCTGTCTTCATCCGCGAAGGGGGTTCGATCCCCATCGTTGGCACTTTCGCCCGCGAGTTGGGTGCCGACGTGCTGTTGCTCGGCTGGGGTCTCGACGACGACAACACCCACAGCCCGAACGAAAAGTTCAGTCTGGGTGATTTTCACCGTGGCATCGCCGCGAGCGCGAAGCTGTGGGCAGAGTTGGCAAAACGTTAGCGTCGGCAATTCTCCGACAAGCACTACGCGCAAGCGAGTGAGAGATAGCCTCAGACTCACTTGCTAGCGCCGCGTGCTGATATATTCCTATCGGCCGATCGCTCTAATAGCGGTAATAACCATCGGGGTTAAACAACAGCCAAGCATCGACCGGTGCGAGTCGCGGTAAACGCTGAAAGCGTTGGCCGCGGTCGTCGGTTTGTTCGGGGAGCGCGACTTCGTAGCGCTCGAGATAACCGTTGGCTGCGGTTGCGCCGGTCGGTTCACGCTGCTCGCCCATAATGCTGAAGATGCTGGGGCTATTGCGTTGGCCGGTGGGGCGAGTGCGGATGCCCTGTTCGCGGATGCAGGTGGCGATGTTGCCGACCCATTTCTGCTCGACCGCCTGATCGCCGAACAGTTCCCAGTCGCCCGACACGCGGTTGGCGTACATCGCGTCGACGAATTCTTGCTCGGTCTTGCCGACTTTCTTGGCGACCGCACCAATCAGGCGAGTGCTGATTTCGTTGAACTGCTTCCGTTGGTCCTCCATGTCGCGACCGTTGCCCATCAGCATGCTACTTGCTTGGTGGTGCAGGATGATCGCATCGGGATAGCAGTACGAATGATCGGCAAGCGTCGTGATGATCGCGGCCATGCTGGCGGCGAATCGCTTGACGACGACATGGACCGGCGCGTCGCTCCGCTCGATCGCCTGCACGATTTGCATCCCTTCGATGGCCGAACCGCCTGGGCAGTTGTCAATGACCAAAAAGATCGGCTGTTTCGACTGGTTATTGAAGTAGTCGATCCGTTGGCAAACATAGTCGGCCGCGCCAGTCATGATTGGGCCGTTCAACTCGATGCGACGGAGGCTGATAGTCAGCACACCATCCTTAAAGGGCTCGTCAGGAAAGCTCTCGTCGCCGAGAATGCGATCTTCGACCTTTTCGGCAATGTCTTCGGCCGCAATCGCGGCCTCGAGACGCTGCTTGGCGGCGCTCTTGGCGGCGAGTTCGGCGTCGAGTTTCGCACCCTCGAGTTCGGCCTGCTTCTTCGCGAGCTCGACTTCGAGCTTCACCCGCTCTAGCTCGCGCTGCATATGCGTGACTTGTTCGGCAATCCGCTCGGCTTCGAGCTTGCGGTCGATCTTCGACTTTTCGATGGCGAGCCGTTGGTCGGCCAATTGTTGCTCGTACTGGGCAACCTTGTACTTGAACCGCGTTTCGTTCAGGTCCATTTCGGTTTTCATCTTCTTCGCTTCTTCGCTGAGGGGATCGCTCTCAGGCTTTTTCTCTTCGGCTTTGGCCTCGGGCTTTTCGCTATCGGCCGCTTCGTCTGACTCGTCGGCTTCGTCTTCGCTCGCTTCACTCGCCTCGGCGTCTTCACCCGGAATCGGTTCGCCATTGGCACGCATGTCGGCGATCTTCTTCGCGACTTGTTCTTTGATTTGCTTGCGGATTCCCTCGCGAACTTCATCGGGCAGCTTCTCAGTCTGCTCGTCGATCTGCTTTTCGATCTCCTCAGGAATGTCGTCGGCCAGTACCGGGGGGGGCGAGGCGACAAACGTCAACAACAACAACGTGCTCAACGAGCAGAGAAACGAGCGAATCATCAATGAAGTCCTAGAAATAACGAAATACCGGAGTGACGAACAGCGGGATCGAAAAGCAGCCGAATCAACCGCTTTTTGATTCTACTCCGCTGGGGGCAAAAAGGTTTCACCCGTTGCGGAAAACTTAGTCGATTTTGCCGATTTTGCGGTGATATTCGTTAATCGCTCCGCAATCCGCAGGTCAAAGGGGGCTCCCCCGCGCGATCGTGCTCTGTGACCCGACCAGACGCATCGGCCTTCAGGAACAGCGCGAGGCCACTCGCGCTGGCCTAATTTTTCTCGGCAAGCCAATGGCTTTTTGCGAACCCATTGGCTTTTCACGAACAGAGAACAGAATTGTCGCGGCTGCCGTCTCGTTTCAGTTATATTTGGATCGTTACAGCCAAGCGGCCGAAGCAGCCATCGCCCCCCACCATAACCCCAGCGGAGTTCCCCACCATGCGGTTCGTTATCACGATCACGATTGCTTGCTGCTTTGCGATGCCGGCGATTGCCGAAGAACCCCAGCCAATCGCGCTGTTCGATGGCGAGTCGCTCGAGGGCTGGGACTATCATCTCGGCAATCCTGACGTGGCGATGAAAGAGGTCTGGTCGGTCGACGAGGGGATTCTGAAATGCCTAGGTCGACCGGCGGGCTACCTAGTTACCGAGAACCAATACGAAAACTATCGCCTCGTCGTCGAATGGCGATGGCCGACCAAAGGGGGCAACAACGGCGTGCTCGTTCACTGCACCGACAAGGAAGAACTGGCCGTGTGGCCCAAATCACTCGAAGTGCAACTCGCGGCCGACAACGCGGGCGACTTCTGGGTCATCGGCACAACGCTCAAGCTGCCCGCCGAAGATGGCGACGCCAAGAAACGGATTCAAGGCCGCCGTCACCTCAACCTCACCGACGGCACCGAAAAGCCTCTCGGCGATTGGAACACGATGGAAATTGTCTGCCGAGGCGACACGATCACCGTCAAAGTCAACGACGTTGTCGTCAACAAAGCGCTCGAACTAAGCCAGTCGAAAGGGCAAATCGCGCTGCAGAGCGAGGGAGTGCCGATCGAGTACCGGAAAGTCGAGCTGACGCCACTCGAGGCAGAGTAGTTCGTGGCGCTGCCAAAACGACGCGGGCTGAACCTTTGAGTTTACCCGAACTGGCCGCTACGGTTTTTCGTCGGCTGACGCACTAGTGGACTGTCAAATCAGAAACTTCGGGTGCCACTGGCTCCGTGAGTGTGACGCCAGTGTCACGTCAGCAATAACAGCAACTGGCATAGCCCGTGGCACACAAACCTAATTATTGGCTTCAACGGACCACTAGCCGACAAAACGCCTCGGCCGCGAGCCGATTGTGGAACTTCGCCGCCACTTTCTCGCGCGACGCGCGACTGAGCCGGGCACAGAGGTCGGGATCGCGTGCGAGTCGCACGATAGCGCTCGCGAGTTGTGCGGAGTTAGCCGGGTCGACCATCAACCCGTCGACATCGTGCGCGACCAGTTCCTTCATCCCGCCACAGTCGGTGACGATCGTCGGCAGCTCATGGGCCATCGCGTCCATCGCGGCGACCGAAATTCCCTCGTCGAGGCTCGGTAGCACGAACAAGTGCGCACGATTAAGCCAAGCGAAGTGCTGATCTTCTGGCAACGCGCCGAGCAGGCTCACCCGATCGGCGAGGCCCAATGCGGCAATCTTCTGTTCGACGACTTTGCGATAGCCTTGGCCCCGTTGTTCGTCTTCGCCGGCGATGGCCAATTCGACGTCGACCCCCGCGTCGCGAGCGGTGGCGATTGCTTCGAGCAAATAGACGTGTCCCTTCACCCGATTGAGCCGCCCACAAGTGTAGATGAGCGGTCGCCCGTCGCCGTTCCAGGGCCGATAGGGTTCGTCGCGTTTCGCCTTGTCGAGATCGACCCCCAACGGTGCGATGGCGATTTCCTTGGGAGCCACGCTACCGGCTGTCTCGCGAATACTTTGCTGCAATCGATCAGACATCACCAGCCCAAACTCGGCTTCGCGCCACTTCGCGATTTGATTCGAGCCAAAATGCTCGATCGGTCCGACGAGGTTAATGCTGTAGGGCAAACCACTAAGTGCTTTGCACAGCAGTGAAATGTTGGCCGAGTTGCCCGGGTTGAGCACGTGCAAATGGGTCCACCCCCGCGACCTTCCCAACGCCGCGAGCCGCGCGGCGGGAAGCGCCAGCGCGGCAATCGTGAGCCGGTCGCG
>JBGSRO010000132.1:0-5253 GCA_041737535.1 Pirellulales bacterium
TGTCGAATTCGGCAACGCGGAATGGAGGGGCGACCTTGTTCTTCACCACTTTGGCGCGGACTCGCTGGCCCACCACTTCTTCGCCATCTTTCAGCGAACCGATTCGGCGAACATCGATGCGGCACGAGCAATAGAACTTCAACGCCCGGCCACCCGGAGTCGTCTCGGGGCTACCGAACATAACGCCAATCTTCTCGCGAATCTGGTTGATGAAAATCACCGTAGTCTTACTTTTGGCAATCGCACCGGTGAGCTTGCGCATCGATTGGCTCATAAGCCGCGCTTGTAGACCAACGTGCGAGTCGCCGATTTCACCATCGAGTTCCTTTTTGGGAACGAGTGCCGCGACCGAGTCGATCACAACCACGTCAACCGCGTTACTCTTGATGAGCATTTCTGTGATGTGCATTGCTTCTTCGCCATGCCCCGGTTGGCTGACGAGTAGCGTCTCGAGGTCGACACCCAGTTTTTTGGCCCAACTCGGGTCGAGTGCATGCTCGGCATCGATAAAAGCAGCAATGCCCCCGGTTTTTTGGGCTTGGGCGATGACGTGCAAAGCGAGAGTTGTTTTACCGCTCGATTCGGGGCCAAACACTTCGATAATGCGGCCGCGTGGCACACCCTGTCCGCCGAGTGCCAAATCGAGCGACAAGCTACCGGTCGAAATTCCCTCGATCCGCCGGTCGGCTTCGCTTCCCAGGGGCATAATGGCCCCTTCGCCAAACTGCTTTTCAATCGCCGCGACCGTGTTCTTAAGCTCGGCACTCCCCTCAAGAATGTCGCGCATTTTGCCTTTGACTGGAGCAGGGGAAGCAGGTTTTTTTGACGATTTCTTGGCCATGCGATTGTTCGGAGTGGCGGTGGCGACCATAGTGACGGCTCCTGTTATGCGAAAAGTGAGCGAAATCCGCAAGCTGGTGGAAGCAGCTTTACTGAACGTCTGAATACTGTATCGGTGTACAGTAGTTCACGCAAGAGGGTTTCTGAGAAAATCTGGAGTAGCTGGAAGGCCAGGACGGGGAGCAGGAAGATTTCAGTGGCGGCAGTCATTTTTTGCAAATTGGGAGAATTGACATGGTAAGAATTGCGTTCGTGCTGTTGGCGAGTTGCTTGGTTTGCCCAATGATTTATGCACAAAAGACGGGAGAAGAACCCGCGGCCGATGTCATCGCCGCTACCACGCCGGCTGCTCGCAACAATCAGCAATGGTGGAAAGACCGCCATGACGCCAAGAACAAGCTTGCGGCGAACGAAAAATGGGAACTTGTGTTCCTGGGCGACAGCATCACCCAAGCTTGGGAGGGGGGCGGCAAAGAGGTTTGGCAGGAGTATTACGGCAATCGCTCGGCCGGCAACATCGGTTTCAGCGGCGATGAAACCGAGCATCTGCTTTGGCGGATCGAAAACGGCAACCTCAAGGGACAGTCGCCCAAACTGGCGGTCATCATGATCGGCACTAACAACCTGGGCAACGTTGGCCATTCGCCCGCAGCCGTGATCGCGGGCATCACCAAAGTGGTCGAAAAGCTCGGCGAAATCGCGCCCAAGACGAAGGTGCTGCTGCTCGGGGTGTTCCCACGTGGTCGCGAAGCCGACCACAAATTCCGCGCCTTAGTAAAAGAGGTCAACGCCGGCATCGGCAAACTGGCCGACTGGGAGCGAGTTCACTTTCTCGACATCGGTCACGTCTTCATCGAAGAAGATGGCTCGCTCAGCCCCAAGATCATGCCCGACGCCCTGCACCTGTCTCCCGAAGGTTACAAGCGGTGGGCCGACGCGATCGAGCCGTCGGTCAAAAAACTGATGGGCGAAGCGGAACCCGTTTCGCTATTCGATGGAAAGTCGCTCGAGGGCTGGACCAATGAAGAGCACACCGCCCAGCCGAAAGGCTGGGCGGTGGTCGACGGCGCGCTGGCTGTGACCGGTTGGGGAGAGGACGCATTCACGACCGAGGAATTTACCGACTTCGATTTCACGGTCGAATGGAAACTTTCGCGGCGAGGCAACAGTGGCATCTTCTATCGGGTGGCCGACTACCAGTACATCGTGCTCGGCCAAGAGTACCAATTGACCGACGACCCCACGCTCCGCCTGCGTCCCGAAAGCAACAGCTCGTGCGCAGCGAACATGGATCTGTTCGGCCCCTGCGAAGACAAACCGGTCCGCCCCGCCGGCGAGTGGAACCAAACCCGCATAGTCGCAGTGGGGAATGAAGTCGAACACTGGCTCAACGGCCGTCTTGTGCTCACTTACACTTTCGACACGCCCGAATGGACCGAAGCGCTGGCCGAAAGCCAGTACAAGCGACTCACGCCGTTTGGCAAGCTGCACACGGGTTCGTTCAAGCTGCAAAACAAGCTGGGGAAGAAGGTTTGGTTTCGGGATTTGGAGGTGGTGGAGTTGTGAGAATTACCGTGCCGATCGGCAGCTGACATAATCACTGGCTCCACCTTCGCTCGCCGCGTCACGCTCTGAGCGCACTTTAGTTGCCGCGGAAATCTGTTACGTGATAAAAACGCTTAACACTTGGCTAGCTATTCTCTATGTTTGAGTCTGAAGTTGAGGTCGGTTAGAACGTTTTTTTGGTCTAGCATTTAGTTTCGGCTGTCCCTTTTTCGTGTCTTTCGTGTCCTACAGAGAAGTGAGTTGTCTAATGAAAGCGTTACCTTTACTTTCCACCTGCTTCGTTGTGTTCTTTGCATTCGACGCACGAGCCGAGCTACTCTCGTATTTTGTTACCGATCCAATCATCGTGACCGACGCGCAGCCGGGTGGCGTAGAGTTTCACAATGCAAGCGTAACGGTGCCGCTCGACCCAACGCGGATCAGCTGGATTGCGTGGAATTTCAACGACGTTGTTTCAACGACTCACCCGGATTTTCCGGGCGAGACTTTCTTGGGTGGAATGCCGTTTGGAGTCGACGATTTCATCCGACTCACGATCAGTACGCAGGGATTCGAAGTTTTCTCAGCCGATATCGATCAGAATAACAATCAAGGCACGTCTGTCGGACAGCAAGCCGTAATTTTCGGCGCACCCGAGGCAACGCCAGATGTTCTCCGCGAAACCAGTTTGACAAATGATACACCGATGATTCTTGATGAAGCTGGCATATTCACGTTTCTCCCACTGTTACCGGCTGGCGACTACACATTCGAGTTTTCGTTCCGAAATGTATACGCGGAGCTTGGACACGTGGTAAAGCCAGTCTATTTGTTGGTGGCATCCGAGGTGCCTGAGCCCGCGACCGGTAGCTTGGCAACGCTGGCGGTCATCGTTTTCGCAGTAGTGCGACGTGCCATGCTTCTCAGACGCCAATGACGATCGGTTTTGTTGTCGGCACGATGAACAAACGCAATTTTTCTTCGCTGTAAGCAATTCCACAGAAGTCGAGATGTCAAGGACAAAATAATGAGTCAGCATGAAATTCCACAACCGGTGGTATTCGAGATCCGTGATGGTCTCGTAAAGGTCGACGAGGGCGAATGGGCCTGTTCCGCTATCAATGATTCCGCCAAGGTCAATGCCGTACTGAGGAGAATCGACGGTGGATGGCGATACACCGTCGAGGTGCAAACTCTTGATGGCCGGGATTCCCGGCGTATTGACGTCGTGCATAAAAGTCGTGAGCAGGCGAACCGGCGTGCGCTTCGACTCGCGCGGCGTGCATTGTCACCTGGAATTAAGTACACGATGGACGAAAGGGTCAGCCTTAGGTCCGTAAACGCCAGCTAGTCAAAATGAGCCAACGACGCTGTGAGATCAAACAAGGTTGAAACGGCAGCTAGCCGCCAGTATCGTCGGGCATAATGACGATTCGCAGGTTGAGTCTCTCACGTAGCCCAAAGCGAAAGTCCCAACATGCCAGTCCCGATCACCCCCGAACAGAAAGCCGAACTTCTCAATCACGGTGGGGGACCGATTCCACTCAGCGATGCTGATGGAGAAATTGCCGGGTTCTTAATTTCGGCAAAAGGCAGCAAAGCCTCCACAGAGGCAATCGACAACGAGCTGATGCAACTTGTTCAAGCCGGCGTCGATGCGGAAAGTATTCCAGCCGAGGCTGCCCACGCTTGGATTCGCCAACGCGCTCAAGAGTATGCACAGCGGGAGTCAGCAGAAGATACCTCGATGACCGGCAAGGACCCGAACCACGAATCGACCGAACACTGGATTGAACTGTTTCACAAATGGACGCGTTGCCCCCGACCACCGATGACATTCGTCGATGATAGTCGCGAGTCGATTTACGACTAATCGACCGCATGAATGCGGTCACTACGAACAAACGATGAACACCACCTCCCAAGTCCTCACCGCCCTCAAGGCCAAAGGCAACGAACAAACTCGCAAGACTTATCTCCGCCATGGGATGCCGGAGGATATGTTTGGGGTCAAGGTCGGCGACCTCAAGGTCATTGCCAAGCAGCTAAAAGGTAATCAGCAGCTTGCGCTCGACCTTTGGGACACTGGCAACTACGACGCGATGTACCTCGCGGGGCTGGTGGCCGATGGGTCGCAGATGACCAAGCAGCAGCTCGACGCGTGGGCCAAGTCGTCGACGTGCTACATGCTGAGCGAGTACGCCGTCGCCTGGGTGGCGAGCGAGAGTCCCCACGCCCGCGACATGGCGATGAAGTGGATCAAGGCAAAAGACCCGCGCGTGCAGTGCACTGGTTGGTGTACCTATTCGAGTCTGGTGTCGCTCAAGCCTGACGACCAGCTTGAGCTCGATGAGATCAAGGATTTATTGGGCCGCGTGGTACAGAACATTGACGACTCGCCCGAACGCGTGAGGTACACGATGAATGGCTTTGTGATCTCTGTTGGCACTTATGTCGAACCATTGCTCAAAGAGGCCAAGCGGGTCGCCCGGCAGCTTGGCAAAGTCGAAGTCGACATGGGGGACACAGCCTGCAAAGTGCCGTTGGCCGCTGAGTACATTGCCAAGGTCGAATCGATGGGGCGCGTCGGCAAGAAACGAAAGACGGCCAAGTGCTGACACTTTTTTGGGGAACGCTGATCGAAGCTAAGGGATGGCTGGCCAACAACTTCCTTCCTTCGATTGCGATATTTTTCACAAACGACCGGGCGCCGTTTGAAAATCGGGGAGCTAAGAACCTATCCCAGAACCTCAAGAATTCCGCCACAGGATGTGAGCGAAGACGAGATGCAACAAGGCTTCGTAGTTTTTGGCCTTCTTTTCCCACCGCACCAGAATGCGGCGGTAGCGATTGAGCCACGAAGCGATG
>JBGSRO010000134.1:0-39481 GCA_041737535.1 Pirellulales bacterium
CCAAAACGTCGCCAACTGGTCAGTCAAAACCCAGGTACGAAATTCTCTGGCGATGTGCGAAATCGACTGGAAAACAAGACGTTTTTGCAAGTTGGGCGAGAGACAAAATTCGGGGTTTTGTCCCCTCCAATCGTGTTTGCCTTTTCGGGGTCAAAACGGTCAGAACCATCAGAACCTCAGGGGGCGACGACACTCGGGGCTTTGCGTCTGATGACTCGTGTGCCAAACGCCGGTTTATGGGGCAAAGTTGTTGACTCGTACCTTAGTGCAAACGATCGCGCGTCGCCCACAGCCCCAGCGCGGGTTGCGGGACATAGAAGACTTGCTCGCCAGCCACGTCATTGTTGCCCGCCCGCAACCGGTCGACTTGGTACTTGGCCGTCATTTCATCGACGTCGCCCCACTCGTAGCCAACCGCTTCGATTTCGTCGCGGCTCAACTTGCCCGGACAATAGCGGACCGTGAAGCGTCCTTCCGACGATCCATGGATGAGGTGAGCGGCGGCCGAGAGGTTGTTGCGTAGGTCGCTGTTGTTGGCGACGAAATCGAGTACCTCGGGAGTAGTGCGATAGCCATATTTGTAGATCAGACGGTCGATCTGACGATCTTCACCAAACTCGCGAACGCCCGGCGCGAGGACAACCAACTCGCCCCCATCGGCGATTGCCATCCGCGTGCGGTAGATGGCTTTGTTGCCAAGCCAGGTGCTATGAAACTTTTCTCCATCGAGCCAGACGACAACCTTCTTGGGCGGTTCGTCGAGGATTTCGAAGTTGACTTTGAGGCTCAGTTCGGATGCCTGAGTGAAACAATCGACGTCGTCGCCGATAAAGAGACCACGAATGGCCAGTTTGCCATCGCCCACGGAACCGACGACGGTCAATACGAACAGCAGCGGCATCTGTTTGCAGAAGTGATCCTGGGCGTAGTTGAGAATTTGGCGCAGCGGATTGTCGGCCCGCCCCATGATGCGTTCCATGCCATAGACGGCCCCGATGTAGTGGCTTTCGTTAATGCCCCGGCGGCCGCCGGTGCCGACGAAAAGGTTCTTGTTGTAGTTGGCCATGCCGATCACTTCGTGAGGGACGACTTGGCCGATGGAGACAATCAGGTCGTGACCTCCTTCAGCGATAAGTCGATTGACCTCGACGGGCCAGGGATTTTCGTAGATTCCGCCGGTGACTTTCGAACAGAACTCGCGCGGCACTTCGCCAATCTGCACAACATCGTCGCGCCAGCGGTGAACGCGAAACAACTCGCTGGGGACGCCCGCGAACATCTTGGCCAGCTTGTCGGTCGGCATCGGGTCGTGGGTGCCGAGGGCGGGCATGACGTCGGTCAGCCGATCGCCGACGAGTTCGTAGAGCAGCGACGTGAGCGGTCCCGCTTGGCTATCGGCCCGGGTGTAGTCGGGAGGAATGGCGAGGATTCGCTTTCGTCGGCCCAGTTTCGCCAGCACACCCGCGAGCGCTTCGCGGCACTGATCGAGCGAGATCGACTGGTCGGAGCCGCCTTGTGCGTAGTAAGTGGTCATCGGTCGAGTCGAAAAGGTGTCGGGTCGAAAGGAGGTGGCTCGCCATTAATCATACTGCGAATGAGCTGTGCCGTTGGAGTGGCGAACTGGAGCCCCGCACGAAAGTGCCCGGTCGCGGCGTACAGATTCGCTATCTCTAGAACTGGCCCGATATACGGCGCATCGTCGTGTGAAGCGGGACGCAGGCCACTCCACTGCGCGACCAACTGGGCGTTGGCGAGGCTCGGGGTGAGTCGCTTCGCAACTTCGCGAAAGCGGTCGATAGTCGCTTCTTCGGTACCTTTGTCGAATCCGACGTCATCGACCGTTGATCCTACGAGCGTATGCCCATCGCGTCGTGGTACAAAATAAACTCCATATTCGATCGCGGAGAGGGAGGTATGAAAATGAACCAGTCCGCTCAGCGAAGGTGCGACTTCTTTAAGCAGCAGCATTTGGCCCCGAATCGGCACGGTCTTTACTTCGGGCACGGCGGAACCGAACAACCGACTCGACCACGCCCCGGTCGCGACGCAAACGGTTCCCGCAATGATTGGCCCCTGCGAGGTTTCGACCCCCAGGCACTGGCTATTGTGGATTCGCAGCCCAACGACTTCGCGGTCGGCGATCATCGTGCCTCCGCGACGAATAACGATCAATTCCAGTGCCTGCAACAATCGTGGATTGCGGACTTGTGCTTCGTCGGGAACGTGCCATGCCGAGAATTGCGTCTGCTCAGGTGTGAGCGCGACATTAGGCTCCAAGTAGCGAACATCGCCGGCGTCAAACGGTTCGGCCACGATGCCTTGCGACTGCCAGCGAGCGAGCCGAGCGGCGATTTTCGGAGCCATCTCAGCGTCGGCGAACATCGTGTTGCCACAGAGGCGATATTCGATGTCTATGCCGGTCAGTTCACGCAGTTCGGCCGCCAATCTTGGGTACTGTTGGCGGCTAATACGGGCCATTTCGTGCGCCCAAGGTTCGTCGGAAAACCACGAACCGGGCGGCAAAATACCGGCACCTGCCCACGATGCCTCGCGGCCAGGCGAATGCCGATCGACGACACAAACCCGCTGGCCTCCTTTGAGAAGCTCGTAAGCGATGGTGAGCCCAATGACCCCCCCGCCGACAATCAGGCAATCCACTGAATCAGAAGATTTAGGCATCGATACCAAGTTGTTCTATGGTCTTCTGTAAACTCACAAGCGCCGGTTCAAGGTCGCGCGACCCAGCCAATTGCCGCTTCAGTCGAACGAGATCGTCGTAGTCATCAATATCGTACCACGGGGCAAGCGTGTCGAAATCGGTCCCCGGCTTCCAGCCTAGCCCATCAAGCCGCGCGAGCGTGGCCTCGAACAACGACGGCGTACCAAACGGCATGTCATCGAGCACCGGCGGAACGTCACCACGCGCGCCTATTAAGTAGTATCCACCATCGTCCGATGGACCCAGAACTAACCGCACTCTCTGCAAACGATCAAACGCGTCGTCGACCAAACTCATCGGCAAGTCGGGGCTATCGCTCCCCATGAGCACAACACCAAAGGGAGACTGCGGCAAGAGCTGCGCGAAGAAGTCGGTCATGCGCTCGCCGAGGTCACCGTCGCACTGCGCTTCGATCTGCCAATCTGGCATCGTATCGCATCGAAATGAATCAACATGCTCGCGCGGCGTCACTGCCAAAATGTGCAATGCGTTGATTTGAATAAGTCGTGCGAGAGTCGTTACCACTGCCTCGCGATGAAAGGTCGCCGCGCGTTCATCGCCGATGGTCGCTGCGAGTCGCGTCTTTACGTTGCCCGGTGTCCAATACTTCGCGAACACACCAACGACGCGCGCTCGCGCGATTTGTTGATTCGGTTTTGATTCATTGTTCGAGTCGTTATTCATCACAGCCTACGGAACTCAAAAGAATGGCATCGCCTGTGTCTCATCAACGGCCCGGATGGGGGGTGTATAATACCCCCTCCGCAGACGGGTCTATGCCCCAACCGGACGGACGGACTTTCGGGATGTCCAGGTTGTAAGTTGCGTCAGATCAACAGTTTGGGGAATCTGTTTGCCGACCGCTCTCGGCCTAGCCTACGATGAAATTGCCAGAACCGATGCCCCCAGACGGTACCCCAGTAGGTTACTCGAAGAACTCGGCAGCGTGGTGAAAGTGGTCGGTGACGGTTGGTGATAGGACGTTGGATCTTTGATTGTTGCAACTCTTTGATTCTTTGCAAAACGGTGAATTCGATGCGTCGCGAAATGAATCCGAAACAACAAACACGACACACACGCCGCACTAACTCAGTCGTGCGTGAACGCAACTCGCGTCGCCAGCGCCCCCAGTCGCGCCGTGCGCTGAACGGCCAGAGCAATGCCATCGAACCTTTTTCGCCGCCTGAGACTTGGTACGAACCGACGAGTGCTCAAAAGGGGTACCGCGTGATTATCAAACCTCCCGGCGAAGGTTATCGCCATGTGGTGACGCCCGATGAAGTCCGCGGACGACTGGCGGAATTGCCAACGCACTTCGTCAAAGATCTCGATATCGTCCAACTTAGTAGTATGACGCGCAAGAAGCAGAGCTTCCCCTGTTACGGCATGCAGTGGGGAACCACGCTCTATTTGTACCCGCTCGAAGAGTCACTGACCGAGTACTTCTGCGGACCGCCACCGACCGCTTTCTTTAACGAAGCCAAGATGTATGGCGGCAAGTGGCACGAGGGGAGTTGTGGTGAATGGACGCTAGAATGGACCGGCGATTCGATCCGAGATTTCTACCTCAACAACATTCTGATTCACGAGTTGGGCCACTTGCTCGATGAGCGGAACTCAAATTACACCGACCGCGAACGCTATGCCGAGTGGTTTGCCACCGAGTTTGGCTATCGCTGGACAGGTGGAATCGACCGCCGCCGTCCCGACCGCGACATCATCCGCCGCCATCACAAAGCTTAGAACTCAGTGGTCAGGCGAGTGGCCGGCCACGGAAATCGCACAGACTTTCGGCCGTGACTCAATTCGGCCGAAAGTCTTGGCGACTTCCGCTCCGGTCGGTTAAACTGGAGGTGTCGCCCGATTCGGAACCGGAGGTTTGGCAATGATTCAACTGGCTAAGTCCGCGCTCGCGTCGCAAATCTGCGGCTGTTTGTCGGTGGTCTTGTTGGCAATGTTGGCATTGGGGGCCGATTATGCCGAACAAAAAACACTTATCTCCAAAGCGGGACGCATGCTGCGTTCGGCCGAGCGGTTCGCCAGCGCGGGACGCAACGACGATGCGGTTGCCGCGTTTGCCGAGGCCCAAAAAGCACTCCAAGCCGCGAGCGTCGGGCTCGACGAAAAGCTCGAGCGAATCTACGAACGGGCCGCCGAGAACTTTGCCACTATTCACCAACAGCTCAAATCGAAGGGTGTTGCACTACCTCCGCTCGGCTCAATGAAAGCGACGATGTCGGCACCCGGCGGTGGCGGTGGGGCAGCCGACGGCGATCAAGTCAGCTTCACTAAACAAATTGCCCCGATGCTGGTGGGCTTCTGCGGCAAGTGCCATGTTGACGGCCGTCGCGGGCAGTTCAGTATGAGGTCGCATAGCGATCTCATCAGCTCAGGTATGATCGAAGTCGGTTCAGCCTTCGAGAGTACGATCGTCGAAGTGATCGCAGGAAACTCGATGCCCCCTACGGGCGACACGCTCTCGCCTCAGCAAGCCGCGCTGCTGGTAAAGTGGATCAACCAAGGGGCCAGGTTCGATGGCGATGACCCGAACAAGTCGCTCCGCGAGATTAAATTGGGCGATGGGACGGCGGTCGCAGCAGCGCCGGTCCCTGCGCCCGTGCCCGTTGCGCCCAAGGTCACCTTGCCGACCGGCAAAGAGACGGTGAGCTTCGCGCTCGATGTCGCTCCGCTGTTGATCGATCAATGCATGGCGTGTCACAACGCCGGGCAGGATCGAGCGGGGTTAAATGTCGCCACCTTTACCTCACTCTTCGCAGGGAGCGATAGCGGCCCGGTCGTATCGCCCAAGAACGCCGAACGCAGTTTGCTGGTCCAAAAAATTCGCGGCACGTCACCCGAAGGGGCGCGGATGCCGCTCAACAAGCCGCCCCTCTCAGATGACCAGATTTCTACGATCGTCACCTGGATCGCTGAAGGAGCCGCCTTCGATGGCTCGGATCCCGGCATGTCGCTCGAGCGTGTTAATGCGATCGCCCGGGCAGCGATAGCGACCCCTGAGCAACTGGCCGAAATGCGTCGCGATTCCGCCGTGCGAAAATGGCAACTCGCGCTCCCCGACGAACGAGCCGAACACACGGCGAATGAACACTTTGATGTCGTGGGAAATCTCACGCCCGCCCAGCTTAGCGCCGTGATGGCGACCGCCGAGACCGAACTCGCAGCGGTAAAACTATTCTTCGCGATGAACGACGCCGACTGGCTGAAGGGGCCACTGACGATCTATGCCTTACCCGATCGGATCGACTATGCCGAGTTTCGCACGATGGCCGAACGCCGTGAGACCGATCGCACTGAAAGGGGCCATGCGCAGTTCGACCCCGTCGAGCCTTACATCGCTTTCGTCGTCGACGACGACGAGGAAATGCAGGCGGCGCGCCTAAGTGACTTGATTGGCCAGATCGCGGCCGCGAATCGTGGCAACGGTGGTCTGCCGCCGTGGTTCATCGTTGGCAGCGGCATGGCGGCGGCGACCAAAGCACATCCCCGCTCGTCGCTCGTCACTGACTGGGATGCGACGACTGACGGAGTCATTCGATCGGTCCGCAGCGCCAAAGACTTCCTTAGCGGCGGAGTCGCTCCCACGACCCGCGACATTGTGGCTCGCGCGTTCGTCACCGACATTCGCGGACAGCGCGGCAAGTACGACAAGATCATTGAAGTGGTCAGGAGTGGCAAGTCATTCGACGACGGAGTGAAGGCCGCCTACGCGCTCGACGCCGAAGCGCTCGCCGAAGCGTGGTTGAAGAGCCGCAATCGCTAATTTGTGAGCAAGCAGACCGGCGGCGCGCGATCGCCGTTTCGCTATACTCGCCCACATGGGTATCAACCAATTCGCTCACGATCTTGTTGTCGTTCTCATCGCCGGCACAGTGGCCGGCATCGTTTGCAAGAAGCTCTCGATTTCGCTGCTTGTTGGCTACTTGGTTGTCGGAGCCTTCATCGGCGGTGGCGTTCTTGGACTGGTCGATCACCCTCAGGGCGAGCTCGAATTGATTGCCGAAGGTGGCGCGCTTTTTTTGCTCTTCTCGATTGGCATTGAGTTTTCGATTCCCGAACTCAAGCGGCTCCAACGATTCTTTCTGGTCGGCGGGACAACGCAAATGTTGTTCACCGCCGTGCCGTTGGCAGTGGTCGCTCATTGGTTCGGCATGTCGTGGGGAGCCGCCTTGCTAGCCGGTGCCGCTGGCGCCTTTAGCTCGACTGTCATCGTGTTTCGCGCCATTTCCGAAGAGGGGCAAATGCACCTGCCCCACGGTCGCGGCGCGGTTGGCGTGCTGCTTTTTCAGGATGCCGCGCTCGTGCCGTTACTGTTGCTGGTGCCGCTGATAACGGGCGAAGGAATCGCTCCAACAACGGGCGACTACATAGCGCTTTTCGTCAAAGCGGCCACCTTCCTGCTCGGCATCTTGCTACTCCACGGGCTTATGGCGATCCACACGGCCGCTTGGTTGGCGCGATTGCGGAGCGTCGAAATTCTCGCACTTGTTGCGCTCACACTTTTATGCGGGCTTTGCTTTGTCGCCTACCTGCTCGGCTTACCCGCTGCCGTTGGCGCATTCGCGGCCGGGCTCGTGCTCAGTGGTCATCGCATCACCAAGCAGATTGACGCGATCGTACTCCCCTTTCGCGAGACATTCGCGGCTGTCTTCTTTGTCAGTCTTGGGATGTTGATGCGCCCGGCGATTTTTATCGCCGAACCAATGCTGCTGTCCGGTGGCGTGGTGGGAATACTGTTGCTCAAGTCACTTGCTGCTGGTGTCGCGTTGCGGCTCGTAGGACTTCCTTGGAAAGCCGCACTCGGCACCGGGCTCGGTCTCGCTCAGCTCGGCGAGTTTTCGTTCTTGCTTATTTCCCGCGCGGCAAACACCGGAGTTATCTCCGACGACAACTATAACCGAATGCTATTTATCGGCGTTGTCACGTTGGTGGCGACCCCTTTGTTGATTCGCTACGGATTTCGTTTAGCAGCGGGGCTCGAAGACCGAACGACCGCCAGTGGTATGTATCGCGAGAACCATCAAAGCCGAGCTGTCGTCGTCGGGCTGGGAATCATCGGCGGTCGCGTTGCGGCCCATCTCGAAACGTGTGGCATTCAAGTTGCGCTGGTCGATCTCAGTCCAATCAACTTACATCTATTCGCGCAGGCTGGTTTTGCGACATTTGCGGGGGACGCTCGCGACGCCGTGACGCTCGAAACAGCCGGCGCTCATGTATCGGAGCTGGCCGTGGTCTGTGTTCCCGACGACGAGATTGCGAGGCAAGTCGTGGTGGCACTGCGTCGCGCCAATTCCGCCATGTCGATTGTCGTGCGGTGTCGTTTTCAGGCAACAACGACTAAGCTCTACCAGGCAGGGGCCAATGCCGTGATTAGCGAAGAAGTCGAAGCGACTGGTCCGCTGCTAGCGAAGTGTTCGGCACTGATTGACGGTGCATTGACGACCAATCGATAAACCCACGACCAATCTCTCCCGGTGTGAACGAAGCAAATGACCTACCATTCCACGGTCCTCGAAATCTACCGAGAAGCGGCTATGCAGCCGGCCGAGAATTTGTGTTGTGTGCCGAGCGCACCCATGTATCTGCCCGGTCTCGTTGTGCCCGACATCATGCACGCAATGAATTACGGTTGTGGCAGCACTGTCCACCTGGGCGACATGCGAGCTGGTGCCAGAATGTTGTACGTCGGCGTCGGCGGCGGGCTCGAAGCATTGCAACTTGCCTACTTCTCTCGCGCGCCCGGCGGAGTGGTCGCGGTCGATCCGGTGGCCGAAATGCGCGAGAAAGCGGCGGCAAATTTGTCGCTCGCCGCAGAACTCAACGATTGGTTTGACACGTCGTTTGTGCAGATCGTCGACGGCGATGCGCTCGCGCTGCCGATCGACGATAACTCGATCGACTTTGCCGCCCAAAATTGTTTGTTCAACATTTTCAAAGACGACGACCTCGAGCGTGCGCTCGGTGAAATGCACCGCGTCCTCGCCAATAACGGAAAACTCGTTATGTCCGATCCGATCACGCCGGTGCCGCTGCCGAAGCACTTGGTCGACGACGAGCAATTGCGAGCTGAGTGCCTGTCGGGATGCCAGACGCTCGATAACTATCTGGCGGCCATCGTCGCGGCCGGTTTCGGTACGGTGGAAGTCCGTTCGCGACGACCTTATCGAGCACTCGACGGTAAATTCGCGGGCAAATTCGAGGGCAAATTCGACGCTGCCATCATGCTCGAGACGATCGAAGTCGCCTGTATCAAGACGCCCGTGCCGGCCGATGGTGCATGCATCTTCACCGGCCGCACGGCAACCTACACTGGTCCCGATGCGGCGTTCGACGACGGGAAAGGGCACGTGTTGCGTCGGAACATGCCGAACAGTGTTTGCGATAAAACGGCGAACGCTTTGTCATCGATCGATCATCAGCACTTGCTCGTCACCGAGTCGACATGGCATTACGCCGGTGGGGGTTGCTGTTAATGTCGACTGCTTCACTCGTCTTCTCTACCCTGCGCTCGTTGCCGCAAATTAAAAAGTTGCAGATCAATTTGGGACTTGTTTGCAACCTTGCCTGTCGTCATTGCCACGTTGAGTCGTCGCCCAATCGATCGAGTAGCGACGAAAACATGAGCGTTACGACGGCAGAGCGTGTCCTGGAGTGGCTCTCCGCACACCATTCAATCGAAACGGTCGACATCACCGGCGGTAGCCCAGAGTTGAATCCTAACTTTCGCCGACTTGTCGCAGGTTGCCGATCTCTTGGGCGACATGTGATGGACCGCTGCAACCCGACAATCATTGCTACTGGCTACGATTGGGTTCCCAATTTTCTTGCTACCAACGAGGTCGAAGTCGTCGCCTCAATGCCTTGTTACCTGCAGGAAAACGTTCAGTACCAACGAGGCAAAACTAGCTTCGGCGACTCGATCGATGGCCTCCGCGCACTCAACGCGGTTGGTTATGGCCGCGATCCGAACTTGCTGTTGCAACTCGTTTACAATCCCAACGGACCGGTCTTGCCGCCACCGCAGTCTGCTCTGGCAAACGACTATCATCGCGAGCTCGAGTCGCGTTACGGGATTGTCTTCAACGAGCTCTGGACAATCACCAACATGCCCATCCGCCGCTGGGCCGATCACCTGCGGCGACAAGGCCAGCTTGACCACTACCAACAACTGTTGCGGGACTCCTTTAACCCCGACGCCATCGATTCAGTCATGTGCCGCTCCCAGATTCATATCGATTCGCAAGGGCGACTATTCGATTGCGACTTCAACTACGCGGTCGAACTCGCAGCAAACCTGCCCGCGCGATACCTGTGGGAAACCACCCCCGAAGAACTGGCTAACAGGTCGATTGCCACTGCCGAACATTGCTTTGGTTGTACCGCTGGTGCGGGAAGCAGTTGTGGTGGAGCCATTGTTTCGTCGTCACAATCAGTCGCGACGAAAGTATTGCCGAGTAGCGGTGCGTGATGAAAATTTAAAGCCATCACGCCGCGCGAACGACGACTTCCGACCTAGTTTCGGCTGGCTGGTTCGTGCCATACTCGGCAAGTCGTCGCTTCGAGATACGGCCCTTGCCCCAGTGGAGCGCCCAGTCGAGGAACGTCGGCGTGTACCGCTTCATGAACACTAGCGCATGCCCTAGCGGTTCGATGACGACTTGACGCTTGTTCGTGCGAATCGCCCGCACGGCCGCCTTCGCCACGCGGGCTGGCGACGTGCACATCCAATCGGGGGGCGTCTTGGGGCCTTTTAGATTGACGGGGTAATCGGCGCTCGAAAACAAGTTCGTGTCGACGAGTCCCGGGCAGAGTGCCGTGACGCCAATACCCTGCTGTCCATATTCGGCCCGCAGCCCTTCAGTGAATCCGACGAGTGCGAACTTCGTTGTGCTGTAGGCACAAACGCGTGGCAATGCGACGAGTCCCAGCACGCTACAGACATTCAAAATGTGAGCTTCGTCGCGGACCAACAGCGTCGGCAGCAGCTCTCTTGTGAACTGAATCGCCGCGTGCAAGTTCACGGCAAGCACGCGGTCCCACTGCTCGCCATTCATCCACTCGGTGCGACCATGAAAGGTGATGCCGGCGTTATTGATGAGAATATCAACACCACCAGCTGCGCGCACGTCGGCCGTGACCTTCGCGACGGCGCGCGCATCGGCCACATCACATTGATGATGCCGATAGCGGACGCCGCGTGCTTCGATTTCTGGACGCAACAGTTCGAGCCCAGCTTGATCGATATCGACCGCGACGATGTGGACCCCTGCACGCGCTAACTCGAGCGCGAGCGCGCGGCCTATACCGCCCGCGGCACCCGTTAGCAGGGCAGTCTTGTCACAAAGTTGACGCATACCAGTCGGAATTTCTGTTAGGCGGCCTTGGCGAGCGAAGGCGGGGCGAGACCTCTGTCGAGCTGCTCGGCCGAAATCGAGCGGCTCAGCCCATAAGCGTCGGTCCCGCGAAGCTGGCAGACGCCCCACTTGTCGAGGTGATATTTTCCGCCGTTGTAGACCGAACGATAGTACTTCTTGCCCGGGTAAACAGCGACGTTGGTCGGAATCGCCCGCAGGTTGAAGGCGATGCGATGTCGGTCGGTCGTGTTCGCGGCCGATCCGTGGATGCACCGTTCGGTAAAGATGATGAACTGCCCCGGCTTCACCGGCAGCTCGACGATCTGATGTTCGTTCTCGTTGAAGTCGAGCGAAAACGACGCGTCGTAGAACCCTTCACGTCCGCCGAACGTGATCGGCCGAATGCGATCGTGGGTGCCGACGGCAAAGCGGAGGCAACCATTTTCGGTCGTCGACTCATCGACGGCGACCCACACTGTGAGCTGGAAGATCTCGCTGCGGTCGGCGGGAAAGAGCGCCGGGTCTTGGTAGTCCTCGACCATGAAGGTGCTCGCTTGGTGCCACTGAATAGCGGGAGCCTTCGGACCCTTGTAGAAAATCTGCGACCGCCAGCACAACAGGTCGGGGCCGAGCAACTGAGCGAGCCGCTCGGTGATGGCGGGCGACTTCATGTAGTTCCACAAGCGTGGATTTTCAAAGTGACGGTCGCGCGGTGTGACGAACCCGTAGGTTTGCGAAGGCGTTTTTTCAATCGCCAACAAGTCTTCTTTGAAGTCGCGCATCTGGCCCGGCGTGAAAGCATCGAACGGACCGAGAAAGCCTTGAGTGTAGAATCGCTTCAGCTCGGTTTGGCTCAGGCGAAATTCGGGGCCAACTTCGGCTTTCGGCGTAATCGTCGCCGGCATCTTAAATTCGCACGGCTGGTCGATGTAGGCGCGCGTCACACCGCTCTTGATGAGCATCGAGAACATGTCGTAGTCCCAATTCCGGACTATCGACTTGAAATCGCGAGGCAAAATCGAAGTGGGCAGGTGCAATGCCTTGTAAGCGGCCATGGCACCGAGACCGGCGGCGATGGGGGCGCGCTTCCACCACGGGCGAAGCTTGGGCTGCATGTTCATAACGCGACTGACTCCAACGAGAGAGAGGGGATTTTTGAGCCGACACGTCCGGGATAGTTTGTCACGACTTTACCGGTTGCAGAGATTATCGTGCCTCTGCGGGGCGTAGCTTAAAGAAACCCCCCGGACGATGCACGGTCAGTTCGTCGCAGCCTCTCAATAGCCCCTAAGTCCTTTGACTTCAAAGACTTACGTTAATTGGCGAGCACTACGATCGCTTCGCCAGCAATTCGGCCGCCAGGAAGCCGTCTGACGACGCCGGGTTGAGACTGCCCGAAGACAGGCCCCCGACATCGATCGTCACGTAGCGAAAGCCCAGGGCCCGCAGGTGGGACTCCAGCGACTGACGGGTCGCCGGTTCGAGGACGCGGGATAGATCGGCGAGCGGCAGTTCGATCCGGGCAAGGTCGTCGCGATGATAACGAACGCGGCAATCCGCAACGCCAATCTGCTCATAAAGCCACGCTTCGGCCGCTTCGACCCGCGCCAAACGCGCGGTTGTGACCTCGACGCCAACCGCCAGCCGACTCGCCAAGCAAGGAGCCGCCGGCTTATCGGCTACGCTCAAATCCCACAGCCTAGCAATCGCCCGCACGTCGGCCTTGTGCAGCCCGCACTCGACGAGCGGGCTCACGATTCGGTGCTCGCTCGCCGCCACGAGCCCAGGTCGATAGTCCCCCAGGTCGTCGCAGTTGGTACCGTTCGCGACCACGTCATACCCATGCTTACCAGCGTAGGCGACCGCGTGGTCGTAAAGCTCGGTTTTGCAGTAATAACAGCGGTCGCCGCGGTTGGCGATGTAACCGGCTCGGGCGATCTCGTCGGTCGCGACTTCAACGTGCTTGATACCAATCGCACTCGCGACCTCGCGAGCCACTGTCAGCTCGCGCTCCGACACAGCCGGTCCGATGCCTGTCACTGCGACCGCGCGCGCTTCGAGCGCGAGCTTCGCAGCCATCGCAACGACACCGCTGTCGACGCCGCCCGAAAACGCGACGACACAACTCTTGTGGTGTCGAAGGTTAGCGACCAGCGACGCAGCCAATTTCTCAGTTTGTGTGTCGTCCACTGCCGTTGTTTCTGAAAAGTTTTGCTATCTTTCGGGTTTCACGTATCGCGCGACGAACAGCGTGATTTCAGTGCCCCCGAAGAACACGAAAAGACGCAATCAATGAGGACGTTCATGCTCCGAGAGTTTTCGGTAAACTCGCAGGGGCGATCTGTTCGCGGTTTTTCGTGTTGTTCGTGGTATGTTGTGGAGAGTTGTGGCCGACCGGCCAAGAAATGGATCAAGAATAACTTGGATGTTTCCGTCATTCCCTCGCAGGCGGGAATCCAGACGCGGCGCTGTCCAGCGAGATTCCCGCCTGCGAGGTTGTGAAAAAATGGGACAGGCACCACGGATGACTCTGCTTGGCAGGTTACCTTCAACTGTCCGTGGAGCCAGTCCCATTTATTCACAGCCTCTGCGCGGGAATGACGTTCGCTCTGTGATCGATGCCAATTTCGCAAACCTACCAAGTGATTCTTGATTCATTACTGAGGCAGAAAAACACTAACCCCCAAGCGGTCCCGGTGGCGGCGGTTCTTCAAGGCGACGCAGTTCGTCGCGCAGCGCGGCCGCTTCTTCGTATCGCTCTTCGTCAATGGCCACTTCGAGTTGCTTGGTGAGCTTATCGACCGGATCGTCTTCGGATTCGTCTCCCTGGCTCGATTCGTTGCTATCATTATTCGATTGTTTCGTGAGCTCCTTCCGCCAACGTTTCAGAAACACTAGCTCGCCGAGCTGACCCGCTTTGTCGGCTTGGCCATATTCTTCAAGGAACGCCTCGATGCCACGAATCCCCGCATCGATCGCTCCAATCGCGGCCTCAATCTGTTTGAGTTCCACCAGCGGTGTCGCCACCGCCCGGGCGTGCATCATCGTCACATAGGGCCGCCACTGGTCGAACTGCAGTTTGTCGCGGTCGTAGCGGGCATGTTCGCGGACGAACTCGAAAAGCTGCAAGTTCCGCCGCGTGTCGCGGGCACACAGCTCATACTTTTCGAGGTGCCAGAAACTGACGTAACGATGGTAATACTGCACCCCTTCACGCAGCAATTGGCCACAGTCCTCGGATTCGAGCAGAAACCGAGCTGCGTCGGGATTGGCGGCGTCGTGGGCCAGTTGCCGATCACGAAAGTAATCGAGCCACGAAGGTTTGTCGTGGACCCGCTCGCCATCGGGTCGCCCGTCGACTTCCATCTGCAACACGCCCAGGTCAAGGCGTAACTGGATTTTAAGCCGGCCATCAACGCCCTCGATTTCACGGACATTGATCGCTTCGGCGTCGAACTGCCACTCGCGCAGCAGCGGAGAAATATCGAGATTCACAGCAGTAACATTCGGCAGGAGGTCGAGCGAGGAACGCTGCAAGATACCCCGAAGGGGGTCTGCGAAACTAGAGTCTTGTGGCGGAGCGATCGGTCGGCAATTAGCCCCCAGCGATCAGCCCCCAGCTTTCAGCAAGACGGTTTTGCTTCGCGCTACGCGTGAGGCGACGCAGTCGCACGTCTTGTTGAGAGCCGACCGCTCGAACTGTCGCTTTTTGTCGTTTTATTCGAAAACACGATTTCATGCGACTTTATTCCATTGTTCAGTCACCTCGCAAATCGAAAGACCACTTGTTTTATAGTCGATTCTTGATTCTCACAGCGATACTAAGCCTCCGATTTTGTCGCTTTTCGTATTCAAAAGCGACAAAATGGTTTTCGGCTATCTACGAAGTACAAGCACGCAGCGCAAGCAAGTGAGGAAGCAAGCAAGCGAGGAAGTGAGTTTCCATAACGTTCGTCCACAAAAACGTCACCCGCTCCCGTGTTGTGTTGCTATTTGTGGGGCGCTCTTCATCATGGCTCCCTTGTTCTAGCAGATCGGCAACGGGATTTCGACCACAATTATTGGCCATTTTCACGAATGCGCAACCACGATGGCGTGCGGTTCGCGGCGTCGCCGAGCGACCGGGTGGCATGTGCTTTTAGGCATTGCCACCGTCGCAAATTGGACCGCAGGCTCCGTTGTTGCCGGTGAGGAATCCTGAGCAGAATTCGTTGGGCCCTAGCCACAACCACGGCAAGTTAATTCGCGGCATCGGAGTACCGAAATCTGTCGGAACGTTCATTTTATGCCGAAGGCAACTGCTTGTGCCGAAGCCAACGATGCCAGGCACTGCGCGCCCGTCCGACTATGTGCTTTGCGCACCCTGCGCGACTCGCGATTCGCTTGTCGCGATCATTGATTAAGCTGATCGCCCATCACTGTCTCCAGTTCCTTGGTGTTTCGTTCGACACCCAAGATGATGGTCTTCTGCTCGGTGCCGTCGGCCGTGCTGGCGACAACGGGAATCACTTGACGGCGGTCGGGCAGGTGCATCCGAACGGCGAAGGTGCCGTCGGATTGTAGGGTGACCGGTTCGCCGTCGACGGTGACGTGGGCGTGTGACTGTGCGGCACCGAAGATGACGATCTCGGCATCGATCGCGAATCGCAGGTCGTCGCGGTGGTCGCCGGCGCAGCCGTGGCCGAAACGAGTCTCGGTCGGACGACCAAGCCGCCGTTGGAGTCGGTCTTCGAGCAATTGCTGCAGTTCGAGGCTCGCACCCCGGTCGCTATAGCCGCCACTCATCGCATAGATGCGGTCGGCGTTGGCCGCCATGTCGCTCCAAGAGCCGTTCATTGCGTCGACCGAACCGGGGGTGGGAGTCGTGACCGAGTTGCTGCGGGCGATGCTGTAGAACGCGCCGTTGCTGCCGTTGCCGCCCACGTAGCCGATTTCGGCTCGGTAGCTCTTTGGCGACTCAGCAACGTCGATATACCAGTGGTTAACACCACCGTGGATCGGAATGTCGCGCACAACCGACGAACTGCCATCTTCGGCCACACGCAATAGCCGCAGCATCGGCGATGCTCCATGCCAGGATTGGCCGAGTGCCGTGCGGGCCCGCTCGACGCTGCTGGCTTGGATGTCCCAATGGGCCTGGAGCCAATAGGCGTCGCGGACCATCAGCACGAGGCGGTCGCTCGCTGGCTTCTTGACAATGGGGCTGTTGCCGTTTGCCGCTGCTCCGTTAACGCTGGGTTTCGCGCTGGGGGCCGCCAAGTTTTTTTGCAAGGCGAGGCGGGTTTTGAGTTCATCGATTTTGGCCATCGCTTTGCGACGGGCGGCCGTTGGCTTTTTGGCAGCAGGGCTCTTCCCGTTGCGGCTTGCTGAAGATGAGGGCCTTCCGCTCCCGGCTCCGCGCCCTTTGGGGGCCACGGCTTTGCCGGAAGCTCGGCTTTGACTGCGGCGAGCCGCTTTGGCGAGCGCCGCAACCAATTCTTCTTTCCGCATCGAGTGCCAGCCGGCGACACCCTCTTGTTTTGCCATTTTGGCAAGGTCTTTGCATGTGAAACCGCGAAGGGTGGCAACGGTCATGTTTAGCTGGCCAAGAACAAAAGATTGGGGAATTGAATGCCCACAAACGGATCGAAATCCTGCAGTTTGCCGCCAGCCTGCACCCCCGCGAGCGATTCGCCCCTTTGCAGAAAATGGCCAACGAACTGCCGACACGTTTGCGGCGACGTTTTCTAACCGACTTTCTCAAGACAACGTTGGCGAAGCCCTGCGGAGCTGTTTTGATCGTTTGCTCGCGTGGGCTTGCCAAGCCGCTTTGCCGATCTCCTCATGCTAATCTTCGGGCCCCTGAAATGCAACCATCTGGGGCTCGCAATTGCCGTATTTGATCGCATTTAAGCCATTATGCTTCAATGGCTTACGACAATTCCGAATAATTGCTACAACAGGTTTTCAACGGTTACCACCAGCGCGGTACGAATGGGCAATTGGCTAACCGGGTGATACTCGGGCGACTCGACGAAGGGGCGATCTAACCCTTTAGTGGGTGACGGTTTACGTCAGTGGCGAAAAGTTTGTGAAAAAATGCACAAAGTCGCTCCGTAGCCTGTTGACCATTCCGACGGGGGGCAATAAGCTGCTGCGGAGATAAGCAGTCACTGCTAGTTTCGGCGCAGTTTCCCTGTTTCGCATCCCTGCCCAGGAGCGTCAAGCTGTGGAAAACCGCGACGATCGGGCCGATGACCGCTTGCAGAAAACATCGAATGACAAGCACGACGAGCTGATTTCTCCGATAGCCCTCGGCTACATTTGGGCTTCGCGAATCTTGACGGTCTGCCTCGAAATGGTCGTTCCGGGGGTTTTGGGGCTCTGGGTCGACTCACGACTGGCGACCTCACCAGCGTTTACGCTGGTCGGATTCGGCGGAGGGTTGATACTCGGTGTTTGGCACCTGTTGAAGATGGTGGCACCCCGTTAGATTTTTTTGCTGGGTTGGCGACTGAATGCGGCACCGATTCGTTCAAACCTCGACCAGATTCTTGCGATCGTGGATCGCCACCGCAGCGATCGTGACGTGCGTGGTCGCGCTCGTTGCGCTCGCTTTGGCGGTTTCGCGCGATTGGGTCGAGTACTTGGCGGTGGGGCTGGCTGTCTCGTTCGCTGTTTCGGTGGCTGCCGAAGTCGCGGCACATTCGTCGCCGGTGAGCGGCTCGCCGCTAGGGCAATTGCTAGTGAGCACCGCTATTCGCACGGGGATTCCGCTCAGCACGATTCTCGCGATTTCGGTTCGCGAGCCAGACTTGTTGGGGACAGAGTTCCTGCTCTATTGCCTACCAACACACTTGGTGACGATGATCGTCGGCACGCGTGCCGATCTGCACCGGGTTCAGCCATCGCCCGCCCCGGCGGCCGCTGCGAACAGAAAGGGGCTGACCAGTCATGGAAGCTAAACACAACCCGCTGAGCACCGAAGAACTGTTCGCGCACGTCCAGGACGGAACCAGTTTTCACGTGCCGGTGAGGTTCGCCCCCGAACATCACGGTCACATCGAACTTCCGCAGCCTTTCGCCGGAAGCATTAACTGGAAACCGACCACGGGCTTTGACATTCTCGACAACATGATCGAGCCGCTCGACTTGGTCTTTACGAAGTTCATGGCCGTCGAAGTGTTGGCGGCCGTGATCGTGGCGGTGATGGCAATTGCCGTCGCCGTTTGGGTTCGCGGTGGTAAGCCACCCAAAGGAAAGCTCTGGAACTCAATTGAAACAGTTCTGATTTTCATTCGCGACGAAGTCGCTCGTCCCGCGATTGGTCGGCACGATGCCGACAAATACTTGCCTTTCTTGTGGACGATGTTCTTCTTTGTGTTGATGTGCAACCTGTTGGGAATGGTGCCCTGGCTCGGTAGCCCAACCGGTGCGTTGGCGACGACCGGGGCGCTCGCGCTCTGTACGTTTATTGTCGTCGTCGCCAGCGGAATGGCGAAGCTCGGCCCCCTGGGCTTCCTTAAAGCCCAAGTTCCGCACATGGACCTACCCGGTCCGCTGGCGTATTTTCTGGTGCCGATGATTTTTGCGATCGAAGTGTTTGGGCTGCTGGTGAAGCATTTCGTGCTGGCCGTGCGACTCTTGGCCAACATGATGGCGGGGCACGTCGTGCTGGCCGTTTTGGTCGCCTTTATCTTCGTCAGCAAAGACACCTGGCTGTGGTATGGGGTGACCCCTGTCAGCGTGGTTGGTGCGACGGCACTCAGTTTACTTGAATTGTTTGTGGCTTTTTTGCAGGCCTACATTTTTACGTTTCTATCAGCATTGTTCATTGGCTCGGCAGTCCATCCTCACTAGTCGTGTTGGTCGTGGTAGCGAATGCCGAATCGGTTTTTGGGAGAAAACAGTCGTGGAAAAATTGCTTCGTTTGAGTCTTGTTTGTTTTGCCATCGTGGCGTTTGCCGCTCCCGCCTTCGCCCAAGAAGGCGAGACCACGGCGGCTGTCGAAGAAGCCGCAGCACCCGCTGGCATGCTGAATAAGCTCGGCGCATCGATTGGTGCCGGTCTGATTCTGATTGGCGCCGGTCTCGGCATAGGCCGCATTGGTGGCCAAGCGGTCGAAGGCATGTCGCGTCAGCCCGAAGCGGCCGGCAACATTCAGACGGCCATGATTATCGCGGCCGCGCTGATCGAAGGGGCGACCTTCTTCGCACTCATCGTTTGTATCATCAGCTAGTTCCCTGGGGCTGCTGGGCGGGTTCCGCCCGGCTCCCATCGACCAGCTCTCATTGTTTGTTTTGGAGCATTGCGAAATGCATCGGCTCAATTTATCGCCCACCACGATCGCGGCCGCCATCGTCGTCGTGATGATGCTCGGCGTCGCTTGTCCGTCGGCAAGCTTAGCGTCCGAAGCCGCCGACCATGCGGACCACGTCGAGAGTGGAGGCCACGTCGAGAGTGAAGGCGTGAGAAGTCCGCTCACGACCGATCCCGACCTAGCGGTCTGGACTGCGGTTGTGTTCTTGGCGTTGCTCGCGGTCCTCTATGCGTTTGCTTGGGGGCCGATTACCGAGGCCCTCGAAGCACGCGAGAAAACGATCACTAACGCCATCAACGATGCCGCTGCCATGCGTGACGAAGCCAAAGACATTTTGGCTCAGCACGAGGCGAAGCTCGCCATGGCTAAGGATGAAGTTCGCGAGATGCTCGAGGAAGCGCGACGCGATGCCGAGGTGACAAAAAGCACGATCGTCGCCGAGGCGGGTGCGGCTGCTGCCGAGCACCATGCCCGTGCCGTCCGCGACATTAAGCAGGCCCGCGACGCGGCCGTGAGGCAAATGGCCGAGCAGAGCGCGAACCTCGCTGTTGACTTGGCCAGCAAGGTTGTTGCCACCGGCATGACTCCCGAGCGTCAATCAGAGCTTGTGAGCGAAGCCATGGGTCGCCTCGCCAGTTCGTCACCGAGCAATAATTAGTGGACTGTGAAATGAGAAACTTCGGGTGCCACTGGCTCCGCCCGTGTGACGCACGTGTCACGTCAGCAATAACTTCCACTGGCATAGCCAGTGACACACAACCCTAATTATCGGCTTTGATCGACCACTAGCCCACGAATTCACTCGGTCTGTCAACCGGCACCCGTCAACAAGGCAATGGCAATGGCCAGCGGCAAATTACCTTTCGACGCCGAGCGCGAGCAGCTAGCGAAGATTTATGCGAGCGCTCTGTTGGCAGCTGCCGAAGCCCAGGGCGCGGCGGCGAGCGTTGTCGAAGAGGCGGAATCGCTCGTCGCCGATGTCCTCGATCCCCTGCCTCAGTTAGAAGAAACGTTAACGTCCCACTTTCTCGACCACGAAGATCGCGAGCAGTTGCTCGACAACATCCTTGAAAGTCGCGCGAGCCCGATCGTGCTGAACCTACTGAAGGTGCTGTCGCTTAATGAGCGGATGGAAATGGTCAGGCCGGTCGTACGACAACTCCGCCGCTTGTACGACGAATCGCAAAACCGTTATGCCGTGACCGTGCGAGTCGCTTCACCCGCTTCCGATTCGACGATCACCCAGATTCGCGAAGCCGTGAGCAAAGCATTTGGAATTGTGCCGGAACTCGACGTCTGGATCGACCCGACGATTCTGGGAGGCATTGTGCTGCGGATTGGCGACACGGTTTACGACGGCTCAGTACGCACGGCACTCGAACAGACGCGCACCCATATGGTCGAGCGCGCCGTCGAGGCTATCGAAAGCGCCCCCGATCGATTTTTAACAGCCTTGGGCGATGGCCCTGCGGCATAGCGATTAACCCCTTTGCGTGAATTAAGAATCAGCGACGAAAGGTAGAACGTCATTCCCGCGCAGGCGGGAAACTAGATTGAAAGCGTCGCGTTTAGATTCCCGCCGGCGCGGGAATGACGGAAATTTACTTCGTATTTTCTGGTTCATTTCTTGGCAATTAATAACACAAAACCCCTGCGAAGCAATTCGCCACTGGGAGCATAAAGCACGATGAAGTTCAACAGCGACGAAATCGCCTCGGTCATTCAGGCACAAATTGCTAACTACAACACACAGCTCGACGTCCGCGAAGTCGGTCGCGTGCTTGAGGTCGGCGACGGTATCGCCCAGGTCTACGGGTTGTCGGGCGTGATGGCGGGTGAAATGGTGGAGTTCGCCAGCGGTTCGACTGGTCTCGCGTTCAACCTCGAAGAGAACTCCGTCGGTATCATCATTCTTGGCGACTATCTCAAGATTCTTGAAGGCGAAGAGGTCCGCAGCACGGGCAACCTGCTCAGCGTGCCGGTCGGCGACGAGCTGTTGGGCCGCGTGGTCGATCCGCTCGGTAATCCACTCGACGGCAAGGGTCCGATCGTCACCAGCAAGCGGCGACCGGTTGAAGTCATCGCCACCGGCGTCGCCGAGCGGCAACCGGTTAAAGAACCGTTGCAAACAGGCATCAAAGCCATCGATGCGATGACCCCCATCGGGCGCGGCCAACGCGAGCTCATTATCGGCGACCGGAAAACGGGCAAGACGGCCGTCGCCGTCGACGCCATCATCAACCAGCGCAACTCGGGCGTGAAGTGCTTTTATGTCGCGATCGGTCAGAAGGAATCGACCGTCGCCGGCGTGATCGAAAAGCTCCGCGAAACCGGCGCGATGGACTACACGACCGTCATTGTCGCCGGTGCCAGCGACCCGGCCCCGCTGCAATACGTCGCACCCTATGCGGGCACGGCGATGGCCGAACACTACATGTTCAACGGCGGCCACGCCCTGATTGTTTACGACGACCTTTCGAAGCAAGCGGTCGCGTATCGCCAACTCTCGCTGCTCATGCGGCGTCCGCCAGGCCGCGAAGCATTCCCGGGCGACGTCTTCTATTGCCACAGCCGGTTGCTTGAACGCTCGGCCAAGCTGTCGGCTGAAATGGGGGGTGGCTCGATCACCTCGCTACCGATCATCGAAACGCTCGAGGGCGAAGTCTCGGCCTACATTCCCACCAACGTGATTTCGATCACCGACGGTCAGATTTATTTGGAGCCCAACCTGTTCTTCGCGGGGGTGAAACCGGCCATGAACGCCGGTATCTCGGTGAGCCGCGTCGGTGGCAATGCTCAGATTAAAGCGATGAAAAAAGTCGCCGGTGGTTTGCGGCTCGACTTGGCCGCGTTCCGCGAACTCGAAGCATTCGCGCAGCTCGGCACCGAACTCGACCCGGTAACGCAAAACAAGCTCGACCGTGGTTACCGCATGGTCGAATTGCTCAAACAGGGCCAATACAAACCGCTCGACGTGGTCGACGAAGTGCTCGTCATCTACGCAGGCACTGGCGGTTTCGTTGACACAGTACCCGTTAAGAAGGTGCAGGAGTGGGAAGCGAAGTTCCTGCAATTTATGCACGACCAAAAGCCCGAAGTACGCCAGGCACTGGCCGATAAAAAAGAATTGACCGACGAGATCATCGAATCACTCAAGGCGAGCCTCGCCGAGTTCCAAGGCCAATGGGACGCGAGCCAAGCTCAGTAAACATCCACGACCCTGGAGTGCATTCGTCATTCCCGCGCAGGCGGGAATCCAGATGCAACGTCCCACGAGATTCCCGCCTTCGCGGGAATGACGGTTGACTAGAAATTTAGAACGACATGGCAAATCCCCGCGAACTCGACAAACGACGCAAGTCGATCAAAAACATCCGCAAAATTACGCGGACGATGGAATTGATCGCAACGGCGCGCTTCAAGAAGGCAATGGACCGCGCGTCGGCGGCGACCGCTTATACCGATCAAATCAGCAAACTGGTCCGTGACCTGACTCGCTCGGGCATCGAGCTGTCACACCCGTTGTTGGCAAAGCGCGAGCGAGTCGACAATGCGACCATGCTGTTGCTTACTGCGAATCGTGGGCTCTGTGGTGGTTTCAATTCGAACCTCGTGCGATCGGGTCTCGCTCACTGGCATCAGTTGACCCGCGAGGTGTCCAACTGTCGGCTCGAAGTCAGCGGCAAACGGGGGCTTTCAGGTTTCAAATACAAAGGGATCGACGCCGACGAAGCGTTCTTGCACTTCGAAGACAAACCGGCCTTCGCCGAGGTCGACTTGATTGCGAGGCGCTATCTCGATGACTACGCTGCTGGCAAGCTCGATCGGCTCGACATCGTTTACACGCGGTTCGAGTCGGTCTCGAAGCAGGTGATTCGCGTCGAAACGTTGCTACCGCTCGGTTCGATTGGTGACGACAGCGTGGCCAATGAATCAACGAGCGTCGGTTATGAATTCCTCCCCTCGCCCGAGAGCATACTCGAAGAGGTCGTGCCGACCAGCTTCAAGGTCAAACTCTTCAAGTGTTTTCTCGACTCGGCGGTGAGCGAACAGATCGCCCGCATGGTGGCAATGAAAGCGGCAACCGAAAACGCGGGCGACCTAATCAAACGGCTCAGCATGGCCTATAACCGCGCCCGCCAGGGACGCATTACATCCGAACTGATGGACTTGATCGGGGGCGTCGAGGCCTTGAATTAACGGGGCACTCAACGACTTGGGCTTTACTCGCCTGCCACGAATCAAAACCAGCCTACTCAGAAAACTTCCAACCCCCACAAACGCATGACGACCACAACCGAAAACATCGGACGCATCACGCAAGTCATCGGCTCGACCTTCGACGTCGAGTTCGATGAAACCAACATGCCCCCCATCTATAACGCTGTGCGGATCGTCTCCGAGCATAAGGGGATCAAGATCAACCTCACCGGCGAAATTCAACAGCATCTCGGCGGCGGTCGTGTCCGCTGTGTCGCGCTCGGTGGCACCGACGGTTTAATTCGCGGCCAAGATTGCATCGACACGGGTGGTCCCGTGACGGTCCCCGTCGGCGAAGCAACTCTCGGCCGCGTGTTCAACGTTGTTGGCGATGCGGTCGATGGACGTGGCCCGGTAGCGACCGACGAGCGCTGGTCGATTCACCGCGAGGCCCCACCACTGGCCGACTTATCGACCAAGACCGAAATCTTTGAAACGGGTATTAAGGTGGTCGACCTGCTCGCCCCCTTTGTGCGCGGTGGCAAAGCGGGTCTGTTCGGTGGTGCCGGTCTCGGCAAAACGGTGATCTTGACCGAGCTAATCGCCCGCATCGCCAAAGAATATGGTGGCTACTCGGTCTTCGCGGGCGTCGGCGAGCGGACCCGCGAGGGGACCGACCTGTGGCTCGAAATGCAAGAAACGCTGATGGACGATGGCCGCAGCGTCATCGAACAGACCTGCATGGTGTTCGGCCAAATGAACGAGCCCCCCGGCTCGCGTCTTCGCGTCGCGCTTTCGGCGTTGACGATGGCCGAGTACTTCCGCGACAAGACGGGTGCCGACACGCTGCTGTTCGTCGACAATATTTTCCGCTTCTCGCAAGCGGGTAGCGAAGTATCGGCGCTGCTGGGTCGTATGCCTTCGGCGGTCGGTTACCAGCCAACACTCGCCAGCGAAATGGGTGCGCTGCAAGAGCGCATTGCTTCGACCAAGAACGGGGCCATCACTTCGGTGCAAGCCGTTTACGTGCCTGCCGACGACCCGACCGACCCCGCCCCGGCGACCGCGTTCGGCCAGCTCGATGCGTTTCTCTATCTCGAGCGTTCGATTTCGGAGAAGGGGATTTACCCAGCGGTCGATCCTCTCGCTTCATCGAGCCGAATTCTCGATCCCCAGTACGTTGGCCAAGAACACTACGATTGTGCTCGCCGCGTGCAGACGATGCTCCAGCGGTATCGCGAACTGCAAGACATTATCGCGATTCTCGGCATCGACGAATTGTCGGAAGGCGATAAGCAAATCGTCCACCGGGCTCGCCGCATCGAGCGGTTCTTCTCACAACCATTCATCGTGGCCGAGGTTTTCACCGGCAAGCCAGGCGAGATCACTCCGCTGACCGAAACGATTCGCAGCTTCAACGAAATCTGCGACGGCAAGTGGGACCACTTGCCCGAAAGTGCCTTCATGTATGTCGGCGGCATCGACCAAGCCGAAGCCCAGTGGAAGAAGTCTCAGGAAAAACAATAGGCGCAACACGGGGTCACAGAGATCACTTGAGAAAACGGCTCGTGACTAGCGAGCCCAAATTACCCGAAAAAGCTCGGTCTTCTCAGAGACTTAGGAATGAAGTTCACATTTCCATTGCTGCCAATTTGGGCAAACCTAAAAAGTTATTGTTGATTCATTCCCTCTTGGCAAAAAAATCATGGCCGAAACAACCTCGACAAGATCGCTCCGCTGTTTGGTCGTCACCCCCGAGGCGACGGTCCTCGACGAAACGGCCGACTTCGTAGCAGTCCCCTTGTTCGACGGCGAGCAGGGCATCTTGCCTGGCAAGAGTCCCATCGTCGGTCGACTCGGTTTTGGCGAGCTGAGGATTACGTCGCAGGGCAAGACCATTCGCCACTACGTTGACGGCGGTTTTGTTCAGGTGCAAAACAATGTCGTCTCGATTCTCACGAGTAACTCGATTGCCAAAGACAAACTGGCCGTCGAAGTGGCCCGCCACGCGCTGATGGAGGCGAAAGCCATGCATGGAACGACACCCGAACTTTCAGCCCTGCGCGACACGGCGGTTAGTCAAGCCCGGGCTCAGTTGCGATTGGCCGAAAAGTCGCCAAGCTGACCATTGTCTGATTCAACGGGCGGAACTTGATCGTGCCATTGGTGTTTTGTACCTTGTCGGTCGAAGAAATCACCTCAAGGCTCGCTGAAATTATGGTCAAGCTCGCTTACAGTGTCGCAGCCATTGCGATCATCTCGACTTGTGGGAGCGTCGCCAACGCCCAGCGATGGATGGCCCGCGTTCCCGAGGGCACTACCGTTCATCGAGACCTCGCCTATGTCGCGAACGGCCACGAGCGACAACGGCTCGATCTTTATCTGCCCGAAGCATCCAACGCGCCACGCCCGGTCATTGTCTGGGTACATGGTGGTGGGTGGCAAGGCGGGAGCAAAGAGAACCCGAGTCGCGTGCTTCCGTTTGTTAGCGAAGGCTATGCCGTCGCGAGCGTGAACTATCGTTTGAGCCAGCACGCGATCTTCCCGGCACAGATTCACGACTGCAAGGCGGCCATTCGCTGGCTCCGCGCTCATGCCGACGAATATAACCTTGACGCCGACCATATCGGCGTGTGGGGAGCGTCGGCCGGTGGCCATTTGGTGGCTTTGCTCGGGACATCGGGCGATGTCCCCGAAATCGAAGGCGACTTGGGGAACAATGACCAATCGAGCCGCGTGCAAGCAGTTGTCGATTTGTTCGGCCCGACCGACCTCGCCAAGATGGGAGGTATGCACAACCGGCCGAGATCACCCGAAGCAAGGCTCATTGGTGGCTTGGTGCAAGACAAACCCAAAGAGGCGACTGCCGCTAACCCCATCACTTACGTTTCGAAAGACGACCCGCCGTTCCTTATCATGCATGGCGACAAAGACCCGCTCGTGCCACTGAACCAAAGTGAACTGCTCAACGAGGCACTTGCGAAAGCCGAAGTGCAAGTCGAACTGGTCGTCGTCAAAGGTGCCGGGCATGGTGGCGAACAATTTGTCGGCGCCGGAAATGGCCCGCTGATCGAACAGATCGAGACGTTCTTCGCCAAGCACCTCAAAGGCGCCAAAGGCGATAAAGCGAGCAAGCCGTGAAGCGACAGCGAACGGCGCCTTGTACCGGCGATGCTCACCTGCCAAACCGCACACAGTAAACTTGCGGCAAATGCCCGGTCACGCACTGCCAGTCATCGCCGCCGTTTTCGCTGATCCATAGCCCGCCGGTCGAGCTGCCCATTGCCAGTCGCGCCCCCGACGAGTCGACGTCGAGCGCGTGGCGAAAGACGATGTCGTAGCAGTGCTCGCCCGGCAAGCCCTTGTCGAGCACGTCGAACGATTCTCCGCCATCTCTCGTGCGCGTCACCACTAATTTGCCATCGACCGGCACGCGGCATTCGTCTTTCACTCCTGGCACGAACCACGCCGTGTTTGGGTCAGCCGGATGCACCGCGACAGCGAATCCGAAGCAGGATGGTTTGACGTTTTCAATTTCGCTCCACTCGACGCCGCCATTGGTGCTGCGGAAGATGCCGTTGTGATGCTGGACCCACAGCGACTCGGGCTGGTCGCGACATTGCACAAGCCGGTGAGGGTCTTGCGAGTTGGGTTCGTAGGCCAACTCGGGTGGCATGTACTCGGCTCGCATTCCATGAGCACGGCATTCCCATGTCTCGCCGCCATCGACCGTCGCCCAGGCTCCCCCGCAAGAGATGCCGACCGTCACGTGCTGGCTGTCGTTTGGATTGATAGCGACCGAGTGAATGCCGGGGCTGTCTTTGCCACCACCGAACCACTGCCAGCGTTCGTCGCAGTCCCATAATGGTCGGTTCAAGTGCCAGGAGTCGCCACAATCGTCGCTGCGAAACAGCCCACCGGGGATCGTGCCCGCCCACAACAGTCCCGGCTGATCGTTGCCTCCGGGTACTAGTTCCCAAATCTCGCACAGCTTCGAAAAATCTCGTCGGGCTCCCGTCTCGCCTGCTTCGTCTTGCTTCGCCTGATCTGCGGCCGTCCATTCGGGATAAGCCGGCACACTACATTCTTGCCAATTCGCGCCACCATCATCGGAGCGATGGAGCTTTGTGCCAAAATGCCCGTGGTCGAGGGCGACGTAGAGCTTGCCGTCGCGGGGATCATCGCACAACATCGTGGCGTTTTGGCCCAGAAAGCTGACCCGCGAAATGGCCCAACCCGATGCACCACGTTCAAGCGTGAAAAAGCCTTTGCGAGTGGCAACGTGCAATCGATCAGACATGGCGGTAACTCGGCAACAAAAGTCAAATGTTGTTGCCCGGAATCTATCAACTCGCGTGGCGAGCCGCAAGCAATCGCTGCCTGTTGAGGTTAGCCACCCGAGAGGGCCTGCATAATATAGACCTCGCTATTCGGCGACACCGCGTCACTCAGCGACGCACGGTCGCGAATCGCTCGGCCGTCGACAAACACCACCATGTGTTTCCGCAATCGCCCCTGATCGTCGAGCACATAACCCTTGAGCGTTGGCTGAGCCGAAAAAAAATGGGCCAATATCGCAGCCACAGTCTCCCCGGGCGCTTCACCCGGGCGAAAGTCGCCGTGGCGAGCGAGGTTCGGGGTAAGTTCGATTCGCGCCACAGCACCACTCCGCTAAATCGCTTCGCTGCCCCGTTCGCCCGTGCGGATCCTGATGCAGTCGTCGAGTGGTAAGACGAAAATCTTGCCGTCGCCGATCTCACCCGTTTCGCCGCTGCGGCCTCCCTTGATAATCGCGTTGATCGTCGGCTCGACGAAGTTTTCGTTCACGGCAATTTGCAATTGCACCTTGCGGAGCAGGTTCACCGAAATTTCATTGCCTCTGTAGACCTCGGTTTGTCCCTTTTGGCGACCGAAACCCTGTACGTCCATAATTGTGAGCCGCACGACTTCGACTTCCGAGAGTGCCGCTTTGACACTCTCAAGCTTTGTGGGCTGGATGATCGCGATAATGAGTTTCATTCGAGGTAGTTGTCAGTCTTCAGTCGTCAGTTTCCAGCCGGACGGTTTCCAGCCGGAATGGGCCATCGCTTCCCTTAGGATATCCCAACGGAACGGCGGGAGCGAGGGCAGACATCGCTTTACTGAAAACTGACGACTGTCAAATGAAAACCAAAGAGGATACCCCGGCTTGGGCAAATGAGGCGGAGCACTTACCCAAGCCTTTGGCGGGGCATCCTTCTGGATTGGTGAGGCTCGCCAGCCCCTCTATCGCAGTAAAAACAGGGGCCCGGGCAGGCCAGGCGGAAAACCTACCCGAGCCCCTTTAAGTGACTCGTGCGAATGAGTTGTCAGTGTGCAGTTGTTAGTTGTCAGTAGGGCTCCCCAGGAGCCGTCATTCCCGCGAAGGCGTGAACCAAGCGGCAAAGCGTTGTATCTAGATTCCCGCCCTCGCGGGAATGACCATAGCTTCACTCCGACTAAAACCTGACAACTGAATACTGACCACTCGAATAATCCCTTCGCTCGGGCGGGCCAGGCGGAAAACCCGCCCGAGCGGAAGGAATCAAACTACGACCCAGGCAAGAGTCGTTCGCTTCTAACTTCATTCGGCCTGAGGACGGCATGTCCCCACTCCACACTGACCGATCATTTTGCTTCAAAATCGTGATCCCGAAGTGTTGCCACTTCGGCTAAGGGAATAATCCGTTAGGCATTCGAGTAGGCCTGCATGCCGTGCTCGCTGATGTCGAGACCCATCTGTTCGTCCTCGGACGAGACCCGCAAGACGCCGGCCGCTTTGAGGATGCTAAACAGAATGAACATGGTGACGAACGACCACGCGCAGATGGCCGCCGTACCCTTGAGCTGAGTCAAGAAATCGGTGTTACCCGCTGCGAGGTGGGTGTTTGGCAAAATTCCAATTGCCAAGCAGCCCCAAATACCGCACAGGCCGTGGACGGGCCACGCACCGACAGGATCGTCGATCTTCAGTTTGTCGAGCAGCAGAATACCAGCAATGACCAACACAGCGGCCACTGTGCCGACGACAATCGCCATCCAGTTGCTCATGGCATCGCAGCCTGCGGTGATGCCGACGAGGCCACCGAGAATTCCGTTCAGCCCCATCAACGGGTCGGGCTTGCCGAACATCATCCAGCTTAGAAGTGTCGCGACAAGTCCACCGGCACCGGCGGCGAGGGTCGTGGTCACGGCACAATGCGACATGCCGTCGATGCTGGACGTTCCCTGAAAGGCGAGCATCGATCCGGGGTTGAAGCCGTACCAGCCGAACCAAAGAATGAAAACACCGAGACCGGCGATCGTGATGTTATGGCCGGGCATTGCCACTGAACGACCGTCAACAAATCGGCCTATTCGCGGACCAAGGATGATCGCACCCGCAAGCGCAGCGAATCCACCGACGCCGTGAACGACTGCCGAACCGGCAAAGTCTTGAAACCCGACACCAGTCGACAGATCGTACAACCAACCGTCTCCCCATTTCCAGAAACCACTGATGGGATAGACGAAGGCTGTGAGTACAGCGCTGTAGATCAGATAGGCACTGACTCGCATCCGGCCAGCGACGGCACCCGAGACAATCGTTGCCGCAGTCGCCGCAAATACCGCTTGGAAAAGCCAATCGACTTCGGGGCTAAACGACCGGTCCGGGGACGAAGCGTAGCCATCGAGTCCGAACCCGCCGAAGGCAAAGTAGGGAGTTTCGTTGACATCGGCCCCATAACTGCCGGGGTACATTAGTCCAAAGCCAACAGCGAAAAAGAGCAACACACCAATACAAATGTCCATGGTGTTCTTGAACAGAATATTGATGGCGTTCTTCGAGCTATTAAAGCCCGCTTCAACCATTGCGAAGCCAGCCTGCATGAAGAAGACCAGCACCGCACAAAGGAATAACATGCCGTTGTCGAATGCGTAGCCGATGCCCAGATCGACCTCGTCGGCCGGCGGCGGATCGTCGCTGGCATCGGGATCGCTGACCGCTTCAGCGGTTGTCTCGGCGGTTGAATCCGCCCCATCTTCTTGTGCCCAGGCCATCGTTGGCAAGGCAATGAGTGCGACAGTCAACGACAGCATTAGCGCCATCATTGACCGTTCGAGCCAAGTCGAAGTCATGTTTTGTACCCTTACAAATCGAACAGAAGGAAAGTTCGATGATTTACGCGACCGTCCTCTACTCCACCTACGGTCCCGCCAATCACACTGCCACCACGGGCAGATTTTAAATGCGAGGGCAAACAAGCATCCTAGCACGCCTCCCCCGCGAGCTAGCTAAGATCAAACGAAGCAACAAACGTGCCAAATGCCGATTAGTACCCGTCGATGAATCTGCATCGAATCTTCACAAAACCTTTACACAAAACAACTTAAGTCCGATCAGATTTTTACCGACAGGCGACTTGACTCACGGCGTTTTGTGAACATTGCCCCGATGTTGGGCGGGGGCTGACGAAGTAGTAGGCATCCACTAAGGCGAAGTTCGCTAAGCGCAGATGGCTATTCGCTCACGCGAACAAAAAAAGGTGCCCGCGAGCCACTCAAGCAGCTCGCGGGCAAAGGGAACGTCTTGTTGGAGAGTCAGGCGTCGGGAGGGCGAGGCTCCTGCCGAGCCTCACCTCTGGTGCAGGCAAAGCTCCGCAGGAGCGTCGCCCTCCCGGTGGTTGGTCAATAAGTCAAAATCGCGTCGATGGCGAACACGGTTTGGTTGAATTCGCCGGTGCCGTAGAACGCATTGGCTTCGGCTTCGTCGCCGGCGAAGTTGTAGCGAACTTCCGGTCGCAGCACCAAGTTGGCGTGCGGGCGATAGTTGATGCCGCCGGTCAGGCCATAGACATCGACACCGTCGTTCTTCCACCACTCGAAGCGAGTACCATAGCTGAGGCAATCGCTCGCTTTGTAGAACAAGTACTGGTTAATACCGACTTGGTCGTGCTGAACTTCATCGATGCTCACGAGGTCGCTCTGGAGTACGTAGTTGAGCTTTTCGCTGAGCGTGATATCGAACACCAAGCTGTGACTGTATCCAGTGCTCGCCGCCGTTGTGATGGGAGTCGGGTACCCAGCCCCGACCGGATCGTTTCGCAGGCCAAAGTCGCCGAACGTGCTGATGTAAGTGAACTTAACATCGTCGGTCAAGTCGGTGCTGAAACCGCCGAGCCAGCTCGAGCCGCTGGTGCCGTTGGTGGTGTACTGATCGAAGCCAGTATCCCAACCGAGCGTATAACCGGCATAGAACTCGGCGAGGTCAGATCCACTGTAGGTCGCCAGCACACCGGTGTGGGTGAACGGCTCGCTGTTAAACATCGTGTAAGCGTGGCTATAGAAAAAGTTATCGGGAGCCGTGATGACTTCGTAGCCAACCAGCGTGAAGAAGTGACCGGCAATGATCGACCAATCGCCCGTCGCGACTTCGACGTAAGCCTGGGGCAGCGCCCAACCATACACGCCGTGGTCGAGCGAGGTGTCCCAAACGTTGTCGTCGTTGCCGAAAGCCTGTGTCTTTTGAGCGTCGGTGCCGTACATGACATCGAATCGGAAACCCCAGTCCCAGCCACAGCAGGGAGCTTCGGCGGCTTTCTCGAACCACAGCCACTGTTGGTGCAAGTTAACTTGGTGGGGAACGTCGTTGAACGCGAGCCCGTCGCCATAGTTGGTCGACAGCCGCGTTGCGGCACTGTGGTAACCGATTTGTGTCCAGCCTCCCATGTCGAGCCAGCAGCAAGGGCCAAGCAGGCTCTCTTTGAGCGAGAAGGGTTCACCCAGACAGCAGCAACCGCCGAGCGGGCAACTAGGACCGCAGTCGTAAGACATGCAAGCCTGGTTGCACGATGTCACTTCGCAAGGAGCGGTGAAAGGAGCGGGTGCCGACGGGTCGATTGTGTCGCCGTAGTTCGGCACGATGTAATGGTCGCTGGGGCTTGGCTCGCCCGGCAGGGGTTCACCCAGCGGCACGGCCATGTCCTGTGGTTCTTCGAATTGTGTCGGCGCCACCATCCGCGGCTGCAGCAGCGCGGTGGCGGCCAGCGTCGTGCTGCCAAAAGGCAGCGCCACGACACAGGCGGTCAAGAGGATACGCATGGAGTTGTCTCCGGTGTGGGAAGGGAGGGACAGGCGGGGAGTATTCAGGCGAGCCGGGTGGCGTAAGCCCCCGGAGTCGTGAGGTAGCGAATCGGCAAGCAAAGCTCCTGCGAAGCCTCGCTCGATTAGAATCATCGACGCAAGCCAGTAAACAGAATGCGGCTAACTGCCTAGCAAACAGAGCGAGCTGCTAGCTGAGTGAGAAGCTTTGCCTTCACTAAGGAATGCAACGCGATGCGTCGCGCGGGTTATTTGGCTTCGACCGCATCGGCAAACAGTGCGTCGACAAACGCATCGGGCACAAACAGCGCCAAGTCTTCGTGCTTCTCGCCGACGCCGACATACTTGACCGGCAAGCCAATCTGTTGACGGATCGCAACGACCACACCCCCTTTGGCGGTGCCGTCGAGTTTGGCGAGCACAATACCCGTGCAACCGGCGGCTTCGGCAAAGTTGTTCGCCTGGCTGATGCCGTTTTGGCCGGTCGTGGCGTCGAGCACCAGCAGCACTTCGTGCGGCGCCGCGGGAATCTGTTTGCGGATCGACGTGTTGATCTTGGTTAGCTCGGCCATCAAGTTCTTTTGCGTTTGCAACCGTCCAGCCGTGTCGACGATGCAAACATCGCGACCTCCTGCGATGGCCGCTTCGACCGCCTTGTAAGCCACCGTCGCCGGGTGGGTGCCCGACTCCCCCTTCACAATGTCGACGCCAATGCGATCGGCCCAGACGCCAAGCTGCTCGACCGCCGCGGCGCGAAACGTGTCACCCGCGCCGAGCACAACCGACTTGCCCTCGCTGCGGAACATGTGGGCCAGTTTCGCAATGCTGGTGGTTTTGCCGGCTCCGTTCACGCCACAAACCATGATGACGGTCGGTCCCGACTCGGCATACCGAATCGGCGAGTCGTCTTGGGCCATCAGCTCCTTGAGTTTCGACTTCCAGGTGGCGACCACTTCGTCGAGCATCACCACCCGGCCACGCATGTTTTTGGCCACCTCGGCAACGATCTGTTCGACGCCGTCGTAGCCCATGTCGGTCTTAAACAAAATGGCCCGCATCTCGTCGAGAAACGCCTCGTCGATGAGCCGACCTTTCTGCTTAAAGAGGTCGCGAACATCGGTATTGAGCACCTGGCCCGTTTTCTTGAGGCCTTGTTTGATGCGGTCGAAAAAACCCATTTTATGAATGCGAAGTGGGGATGGCGGAATGCGGAGTGGGTGGAGTTATCAGTTATCAGTTATCAGTTTCTAGCAAGGCTCCGTAGGAGCCGTCATTCCCGCGTAGCCGGGAATCTAGACTCCAAGCGTTGCCTCTTGAATCTCGCCTGCGCGGGAATGACGGTCGACTTGCTCCCACTGATAACTGATAACTGATAACTAAAAACTGATGACTCATCGTCTATCGCTCATACTTCATCGCTTCGTTTCGGTAGTTTATCCAAAATACCGTTCACAAAGTGAGCCGAGTTCGCGTTGCCGAACCGCTTGGCCAGCTCGATCGATTCGTTAATCACCACCTTGTAGGGGGTGTCGGTGTAAAGCATTTCATAGGCTCCCGAGCGGAGCACATTGCGGTCGGTAGGGGCCATTCGCTTGACGCTCCAGTTCTCAGCCGTTTGTTCGAGCAAGGCGTCGAGCTCGCTCAGGTTGCGCCTCACTCCCAGAATTAGCGCCATGGCAAACTCTTCGAGCTCCCGCGATTTGAGCCTCGCGTGCAAGAACGCCTTGGTCTCCTCGACGCTGGTGCGTGGGTTCACATCGTCCTCGAACAGGATTTGCAAGGCGACTTCGCGAGCGCGACTTCGGCGGGTCATGGTGACGAATTGGGGCGGCGTGGCGAGACCTGTAAGCCTAGCAGCACGCTCGCGACGGGCAAGGTGGCCGGGTGACGATCCCAATCCCACCCGCGGAGGGGCCAAATGCCCGCCCCGGTTTTGATCGTTTTGATCGCGATTTGGGCGACAAGCTTTTGGCGTTCAAAACCCCTTGAGTTTTGATCGCCCCCCAAGTGGCGAAACCCCTTGGAGCGTCGTGCCTGACCGTTCGAGGGGGTGTTCAAATCCACCTGGGTTATGAACGACCATAGCGTTCATAACCGATCAAAACTGTTCTGCACCTCCTTTCGACGGAATGCCGATACTCCCGTTGGGGGCCAGCGTTCGGCGTTCAGCCAAACAGTTTCGCTGCGCGAAACGAAACGGCGAGGGAGTCGACGCTCCTACCGATGCCGGAATGCTTACCGCTTCGATACCCCAAATATAAGCGTCGCTGAGACCGGTTTCTACAACGATTTTTGGCCGGCGTGAGGGCGAGCCAAGGGCGCTGCTTGTGGGGGGAGGGTGGGTGTCACCCGAGACGTTTAACCCGAGACGATTAGGGTCGCATTGCCACCCTGCTGCGCGATGTGGCAATGGCACCCGCGCTGTTGCAGCAACATTCCTTGGCGCGGCCTCCCCCGGCAGCGATACTTGACATGAATGCACGAAACTTCTCTTAGTTTGCTTGGTCGTTTGCAAGGCTCGCCGGAATCGGAGAGCTGGGATCGACTGTTGGAGCTATATGCCCCGCTCATTCGCGGCTGGCTGCGCAAGTACGATGTGCCAGAGTGCGATGCCGACGATTTGCTGCAGGAGGTGTTGCTTGCCGTGACAAAAGATGTCGGCAAGTTTGCCCATGGGGGGCAGCCGGGTGCGTTCCGCGGATGGCTCAAGGCCATCTTGGTAAATCGCTTGCGGAATTATTGGCGCTCGCAAAAGCGTTTGCCCGAGGCCAACGGCACATCGGATCTTGCCCGCCGACTTGCCGAACTCGAAGACCCCGCCAGCCAGTTGAGCCGCTTGTGGAATGACGAGCACAATCAGCACGTGCTGCGGCGGCTCTTGGCACTGGTCGAACCGCAGTTTGCCGCCAATACGTGGACGGCGTTCTGCCGCGTGGCGTTAGACCGCGCCGAACCCCGTGACGTGGCCGCCGAACTCAATCTTTCTTTGAATGCCATCGTCATCGCTAAGTCGAGGGTGCTCAACAGGTTACGGCAAGAAGCAGCGGGGCTGGTCGACACTTCTTCGAGTTTTTTGGTCGATTGCTGAAATCTGGCGGCGTGAATGGCTCTTTATGGGTAGTGGCTCAGCGACGCACCATCATTGAGCCGGTGTCCCTGAAAGTCGGCGTTCGCCAATCTGTCGAGGAGAATTACCTGTGGCCCAGCAACTGACGCATCCAAGTCCCGCGAAACTCACTGCTTTCGGACTGGGGCAATTGCCGCTCGACGAGGCGTCGGTCATCGAACGGCACATCACCGAGTGCGAGCCATGCTGCGAGACAATCATCGATCTGGCCTCCGACGACACGTTCATTGAATTACTGCAGAAAGTACAGCAAGCGCCGGGCGATCAGACGACCGCCCACGACGGCCAAACTCGCGAGCAGCAACCGCAGACAGTGCCCGCCCCGCTTGCCGAGCATCCGCGGTACGAGATCGTTGGCTTGATCGGCAAAGGTGGTATGGGCGATGTCTATCGAGCCCGGCATCGCAAGATGGACCGTACCGTTGCGCTCAAGGTTATTAACCGCGAGTTATTCCGCAAATCCGAGGCAGTCGATCGCTTCCAGCGCGAAGTCAAGGCGGCGGCCCAGTTGTCGCACCCGAACATTGTGACCGCGCACGATGCCGATCAGGCGGGCGACTATCACTTTATGGTGATGGAATATGTCGATGGCATTGACTTATCAGAAATCGTCAAGCAGCGCGGTCCATTGGCGGTCGGCGATGCGTGTGACTACATTCGCCAAGCGGCGCTCGGTCTGCAACACGCCCACGAGCGCGGCATGGTGCATCGTGACGTGAAACCGCACAACTTGATGCTCACCACGACGGGCGATGTCAAAATTCTCGACTTTGGCCTGGCGTCGCTCGCGCCCGCTATCGCTACCGACGAAGCAATTCCCGCGACCGCCGGTGACTTGACGGTGGCCGGTTCGCTGATGGGAACGCCCGACTTTATCTCGCCCGAGCAGGCCCGGGACGCGCGGCAGGCCGACATCCGCAGCGACATTTACAGCTTGGGTGCCACGCTGTATTTCTTGCTCTCAGGCCGCGCGCCGTTCAGCGAAGGGAGCGTGCTGCAAAAGCTCAAGAGCCACGCCGAGCGCGAGCCCGCTTCGCTGCTGGCGCTACGCGATGATATCCCCGCCGAATTGCAGGACATTGTCGCGAAAATGATGGCGAAGAATCCCGACGAGCGATTCCAAACGCCCGACGCAGTGGCAACGGCGCTCGACCAAATCTCAAAGGCGCACAAACCTGCAAGTCAACCGCTGCGTCGGCGCGTGCGCCGCTTGCCGTTAGTTGCAGTGGCGTCGACGCTGCTGGCCGCCATCTTCGCAGCCACCATTTTCTACGTCGCGACCGACAACGGTACCGTGCGTGTGCAAGTGAAAGACGAATCGCTGGCGGTGCAATTGAACGGTCAAACGATCAGCTTCGCCGATGGCGACAAAAAGTTCAAAATCGGCGCGGGAGCGAACAACAAGCTCGTCGTCAGCCAAGAGGGAACCGACTTCCGACTCGAAACCAGCAGCTTTGAAGTAAATCGCAATGGCGAGGTCGCGATCGCCGTCGAGTTGCTCGATGGCAAAGTTGTCGTAACGAAAGATGGGGAGTCGTTCGATAGCGAAAGTCTTCCAGCACCGGCGGCAGCCGAGTCACTCAAGGGCCAGTGGATTCAGGCCGCGCTATCTCACGGCGGACGTTCCATTCCACTGACCGATGCTGGTAGCACAACACTGACCCTGGATGCCAACTCCTATACGATTACTGTGCGGAGCGCCGACGGCGGACTCCTCAAATCGCGATCCGGCACGTTCACCATCGATGCGACAAAGTCGCCTATGACGTGCGACTTTATCGACGACAATCGCGCGGGTGACGAAATGAATGGCATTTTCGCCATCGATGGCGACACCCTCAAGTTCTGTTTGCTCAAACGCGAGTCCAAAGACGATGCGCTGTCGCGACCGACGGAGTTGGCATCCCCAGCCGGTTCCGAAATCATTCTGTGGGAATTCCGGCGCGCGGGAAGCAGCAACGACCAGCAAAAGATTCAAGGCACTTGGCAAGTGACCTACTCGGAAGATAGCGGCAGAATCGCTCCGCAAGAGATGCTCAAGAATCTTCGCTTCGTCATCGACGGTCAAACACTAACCACGGAAATGGCCGGACAAAAGAGCGTTTCGCAGTACAAACTCGATCCGTCAAGCAGCCCTAAGTCGATCGACCTCACCGAAGCGGGTCGCACGAAACAAGGTATCTACGATCTGACGGGCGACACGCTACGCATCTGTTTCGCCGAAGACGTAGAGCAACGTCCGACGGCTTTCGACTCACAACCCGGGTCGGCAAACGACGTCATCATTATGCTCAAGCGGAAGGACCTGGCAAATCCAAACTTGTGACTAGCAAAATTTTCTGGTAGACATCTCGGCTGTCCTGTGTATCCTTAGCGGTTGGACGTCAAGACACCTCTGTGCCGAAACAACTTCGACCGAGGTGCTACCCGTAAACCTTTGGAGGGCGAATTCATGCTCAGAAGGTCGGCTCCCTCACAGCGATACAACTCACACCGGGCTGGATTCACGCTAGTGGAACTGTTGGTTGTCATCGCAATCATCGGCATTCTAGTGGCCCTGTTGCTGCCCGCCGTGCAAGCCGCGCGCGAGTCGGCGCGACGAACCAAGTGCATTAACAACCTCAAGCAACTAGCGCTTGGCTGTTTAAACCACGAAAGCGCGCTTAAACGGTTGCCCATTGGAAATTCAGCCAGAAACACCGGCAACCACGACGTGTTTCACACCTGGGCATCGTACATCATGCCCTATCTTGAGCAGGGCAATCTTTACAAAGATATCGACTTCAGCATTGAATCGTGGCGACCGTTTGTGAGCAATGGGCGTCGGCGACCTCCTACCGCCGTCTGGACCTTTACGCCGCTCGATATTCACCTCTGCCCTTCTGATCTGGGACCTGGCGAATGGTGGACCGGCGATGCGTTTGGATTCACGCACGGCAATTATCTCGCCAATATTGGTACCGAAGATTGGTATCAGATCACCAACCGCGAAGCCTTGCTCGTCAGTTTCCCTAAGGAGTTACGCGGGCCGTTTGAGAAAGGATTTAATCAAGATAACGATGGCCTGCCGTTGCGAAGAATAACCGATGGCACTTCGCAGACGGCGTTGCTCGGCGAGACGCGACTTTTCCCGGGCAACGACTCGCGCGGCATTCTTTACCTCGGCACATGCTTCTACCACCACCGCGAGACCCCGAATACGCCCTCGGAAGACGCGTCAGAGTGGTGCACTGCGGAGCCAAATCTCGAAGTCGCTCCCTGCACAACGCGATTTTCCGCCGCCCGTGGACCTTACCGCAATGTGGCGCGCAGTCAGCACCCGGGTGGAGTGCAGTTGGCCTATGTCGACGGTCACGCCGACTTTGTCGCCGACGATATCAACTTGTGCGTTTGGCGATCGTATTCGACGCGGGCTGGCGACGATCAACTACGGACCAACCTCACCACTTCGCAAAATGGCACTGTCGTCTGCCAGTAACTGGCAGTCGACAGGTTTAACGACGCTGCGCGAGGCGATGCACCGGCTAAGTTCGAGTTTTGCACTTTTATTGTTAGCAATCGCTCTTGGGAAAAAGGGCGAGCCTCCGCCAAGATGCTTGGGTATCTAACATCCACGCACCGCGACAAGGAGGCTCGCTATGGAACTTGTACCCGGATTTATGGTT
>JBGSRO010000042.1:0-37932 GCA_041737535.1 Pirellulales bacterium
AATTTTTGGGGGGGGATATTCTCTGCGCTTCTTGGCGCCTCTGCGTCTTTGCGTCAAACTACTCGTTTCAGCAAAGAGCATAATACCTCGGATTTCCTTCCAGCAATGAGAGAGAACCCGCTATGACCATTGGATTTGGAATCATCGGCTGCGGCATGATTAGCCGCTTTCACGCGCGGGCGATTGCCGACGTGGCGGGCGCACAACTCATTGGCTGTTGCGATCGCGACCCCGAGCGGGCGACGGCTTTGGCCGACGAAATCGGTTGCCGAGGCTACGCGACGCTCGCAGAGATGCTGGCTGATCCCGCCATTGAAGCCGTCACCATCGGCACCCCTAGCGGTGCCCACCTCGAACCGGGCCTCGCCGCCGCCGCCGCAGGCAAGCATGTAGTGGTCGAAAAGCCGCTCGAAGTGACGCTCGAAAAGTGCGACCAGTTGATTGCCGCGTGCGACGAAGCGGGCGTCAAACTGGCGACGATCTTTCCCTCGCGATTTCACGACTCGTCGAAAAAACTCAAGGCGGCCATCGATGCCGAGCGCTTCGGGCGGCTCACCTTGGGCGATGCCTACGTCAAGTGGTATCGCTCACAAGAATACTACGACAGCGGTGCTTGGCGGGGCACCTGGGCCCTCGACGGTGGCGGCGCGCTCATGAACCAAGCAGTCCACACGGTCGATCTGCTCACCTGGCTGATGGGTCCGGTCAGTGAAATCCACGCTCGCACCGCGACACTTGCCCACGAGCGAATCGAAGTCGAAGACACGGCCGTCGCCACGCTGGTCTTCGAAAACGGCGCGCTGGGGGTCATCGAAGCAAGCACGGCCGCCTACCCCGGCTACCTCAAGCGGATCGAAATCCACGGCAGCCAAGGGAGCGCTGTGCTCGAAGAAGAAGACCTCAAAAAGTGGGACTTCGCCAAAAGCTCGCAGAGCGACAAGGCGATTCTCGAAGCGATGGCATCGAGCCGCAGCACCGGTGGCGGTGCTGCCGATCCCTCGGCCATCGGCCACCACGGCCACACCGAAATCCTCGCCGACTTCATCGACGCGATCAACAACGATCGCCCCCCCGCCATCGACGGCCCCGAAGGGCGGCGTTCGGTAGAGATTATCTTGGCGATTTATCAGTCGGCACGGACGGGAGAGTCGGTGAGATTGCCACTCAAGTCGTAGCCGGACTCGCAAGAGTTCGGCAGCCCCGAGACAACGCTCCGAAGTGTTGCCACTTCGGCTACCATGCACCGATCCCCGTAGTTCGGGGACCCTGAGACAACGTCCCGAAGTGTTGCCACTTCGGCTACCATGCACCGATCCCCGTAGTTCGGGAACCCTGAGACAAACGCTCCGAAGTGTTGCCACTTCGGCTACCATACAGCGATCCCCGTAGTTCGGGGACCCTCCAAATGACTACTCGGGGAAAATATCGAGGTGGCAAACTCGCAACATAACTACCTAAGACGACTCCCAAGAGCCAACTACCAGGGCGAGGCATACGTCCATTGGATAATGACTATCGACGACCGCAAGACTGGTTGGCTGACACCGCAATTTTACTATAAGTTTCGCGAACTACTCACGCATACACTGTTTCGCTACGCGATTAATTGCCCGATCTATTGCTGTATGCCCGATCACATTCACATGATGTGGCTGGGCTTGAGTTCCCAATCCGACCAATTGAATGCGATGAAGTTTCTGCGACGCCAAACAAACATCGTACTCCAAAAACTGAACTGCGTGCTTCAGTCCCAGGGATACGACAACGTATTGCGTGAGGACGAGCGTAGCGACTCAGCATTCGCGCAAATCTGCGAGTACATAGCAAGAAATCCTGAACGGGATGGACTCGTAGCCGTCGATGAATTTCGTTTGTACAAATTCACGGACTGTCTGATCCCTGGTGCTCCTGAAGTCCATTTCAATGACGACCAATTCTGGACGATTTTTTGGAGGATTCACTCTGCGATGGCGAAAAATGGCGTTCTTAAAATGGCTCACTCATCAGAGCCGTAGCCGGACTCGCAAGAGTTCGGCAGCCCCAAGACAACGCTCCGAAGTGTTGCCACTTCGGCTACCATGCACCGATCCCCGTAGCCGGACTCGCAAGAGTTCGGGAACCCTGAGACAACGTCCCGAAGTGTTGCCACTTCGGCTACCATACAGCAATCCCCGTAGCCGGACTCGCAAGAGTTCGGGAACCCCAAGACAACGCCCCGAAGTGTTGCCACTTCGGCTACCATGCAGCGATCCCCGTAGCCGGACTCGCAAGAGTTCGGGAACCCTGAAACAAACGCTCCGAAGTGTTGCCACTTCGGCTACCATACAGCAATCCCCGTAGCCGGACTCGCAAGAGTTCGGGAACCCCAAGACAACGCTCCGAAGTGTTGCCACTTCGGCTACGATGTGGGGCCGAAACTGGCCAAAAATCGTTGTCGAAACCACCCACGGTTTCTGCTAGACTTCAAGGGCTTAGGCAAGTGTGGGCTGGCTTCGTTGACTTGCTTCACTCGCTCTGGCTGATCGCTGAGCGATCACCGACGATAGCCCGTCTGGGGGAGCCAAATCTATTGAGTCGCTTTTCGAGAACAACCGCCGACAAAATGGGCCGAATAAAGTCGCTTGTGAAATCACAAATCGACTGCGAAACGAGTGATTCTCGCAAACCGAAAGCGACAAAATCATCGCTATTAAGTCGCATGAAATCGTTTTTGGCGTTTTGTGACAAAACGACAAAATTGTCAGCGGCCATCCGCAGGTCGATCAGTCTTCGCTTGGGCGAGTGAGTGCTGCGACTGTGGAGTCATTACCTTACTGTTGCGTCATCCAGCCATTTTTCCCGCGAGGCAGGTCGGCCATAGTGGTAGCCTTGTGCCAATTCGAAACCCATTTGCCGGCACATGTCGGCTTCCTTGGCCGTTTCAACCCCTTCGGCGAGGGGTGTGATGCCCAGCTCGCGCGTCATCTTGACGAGCGTGGCGACCATCGACTGGCGAGCCGGGGTGGCCGTGTCGATATTGCGGATCAGTTTGATGTCGAACTTGACGACTTGGGGAGAGGTTTCGCTGAGCTCGTCGAGCCGGGCTTGGCCCGCACCGAAGTCGTCGTAGGCGAGGTCCATTCGGCATTCGTTCAGCACTTCGCAGAACCGCCGCATGTCGTCGCGGTGCGTAACTGCCGCTTCGTGAATTTCCATCGTAATGCCAAGGTTAGGAGCAATTGTCCGCAGCTCGAACAGCGACGCGAGAAAGGCATCGTTGATGATCTCTTTCGGGTGGGTGTTCACAAACAGACTGCCGCAGTTGGGCAGGTGCATCGCGTCGCGTGCTCCTTCGCGGCGTGCCAGTTCGCTGAGGGCGACTTCTTGGCTGAGTCGAGCGGCGGTGGCGAACATTTGTGCCGGGTTGCGGAGCTCATCGAGTGTGCTGCGGGCGAGCAATTCGTAGCCGACGCACTTCGTGTCGGCGAGCTGTACGATCGGTTGGAAGTGGGGCGAGAAGCCTCCCCCCGACATGATTTGCTCGAACTGCACGAGTGCGTTCGCGAACGACATGGCGCTTTCTTCCATTGTCGCGAGTGGTGCCGACTCGGTCTGTCGCTCGATACGAAACACGGAACTAGCGAACTGCACGAGGTCGCCGCTAGTGAGGGGCGATTCGGTGATTTGCCGACCATTGACGAAAGTGCCATTGGTGCTGCCGAGGTCGCGAACGATGGGGCGACCGTCGACAATTGTCAATTGCGCGTGCCGTTTCGAGATGTCTCCCTGGGGTACCGTCAGCGAGGCATCGGCAGTGCGACCGACGATAAACTCGTTGCCACGAATGGCGACTTCGCGACCTTGTTCGCCCCGATCGTTGCATTCGCGCAGCGTCCACGTAGCTGTCGAACTCAGTAACATTCGTTCTTGGTTGTTTGTCATGAAAGGGTCTCAAAGAATTGGATGATTTGCGAAGTGCCGCCTGGCAGCGTGATCGTTTTGGTCTGTCCCTTGGCCGCGAATTCGGCCAGGATCGTGTCGATCTCAGGATCGGCGAGTACCGATTCAGTGAGCGCCACGCCGGCACCGACAAGCGTCGGCAAAGCCGTGGCTTGGCGAGTTGTGGCGCCGAAGTAATCGAGGCGACCGTTGGCGGTGGTGACCATGACTTTGCCGCAGTGGACGCCGACGGTCACCTTAAGCGGCCCTGCGGCCGGCGTCTTGGCGGCCGCAACAATCGTGAACGCGGCCCGAGCGGCATCAGCGGCACTCGCGAAGCTAGCGAGTACCGCTTCGCCGACAACTTTCACAATGTCACCACCATGCTCGACGACGATACGTTCGTTTTCGCGGTTCCACTCTTGAACAAACTCGTATGTCGCCGCGTCACCCATCGTCGTGTAAAGATCGTCGACATTGGGGCAACTGGTGGCGAGAAACGTAATGCTGTCGGCATTCATGATCCGCCCCGCGTCGAAGATTTCGCCCGGAAACAATTCGCGAAACCGAGGGAGCGTCGAAGCCTGCGCGGCCGTCACCACATCGTCGCGGTTAAGCGTCCGTTCAATGCGGACAATATGCTGCAACGATTGCTGGTTCTTGAGTTCGATGACCTGCGTCCCGGCACGCAACACTTCGACACGCGACGGTTTTACGTGGCCACCAATGTCAATTGTCGCACGGCTGGGTGCATTGGTCGTGCGTACGCGGATCGAGATCGACTGCGCGAGGTTTGGACCACGCAGCACATAGTCGCCCGCTTCGAGTTGCAAGTCGACTTGCAGCGATTCGTTCGGTTCGAGTCGCAATTGGGCGACAACGTGAGGTGCGTGCCAAGGTCCGCCGATACAGTATTTGCCGACCGATGTTGGCCGAATGTCGGCCGCGACGCGGAACACGAGTTCGATTGCGTTCGCTTTGTCGGAATCGAAATCGTAGTCACACGCTTCGCAGTGGGCGTGCGACTCGATCAGCCTGAGGCTGTTCTCGGTGCTGGCAGCCACCCGGCAGGTGGGACAGATGACGTCCCACTGCATTGCGAGCAGCCCCACATTCGTGGCAAGCAAACAGGCTTCGACCAGCGACGAGTCGTCGAGATCGAGTCGCTTAGCGAGTTGACGAGGGCGGAGCTTTTCGAGTTCTTGCGGCGAAGCGGTTGCCAGGAATTGTTCGAGCACCTCAGCGAGATTGGCATCGACACCGGCTTCAATCAGGGCCGCAATCCGCTGGGCCAGTCGCTCGCGCGGAGCGGTTTTCAGCGCCGATGGCTGCTCGAACGGGTCGGTCAGCCCCAGTCTCGGTCCACTGGTGATAGTTTGGTCGATTCGGGTGTAGACTTTGTCCAACGCCCGTTGGCATTTGCGGCCCGTTTCCAACTTCGCCACGACGCGGCCAATCATGTGTCGGGGCAAGATGCGAATGGTGTGGACGAGCCGAGTTCCACCCTCGGGTTGGCTCTGGAGCTCGACCGTACTCACAAACCAATCGAATGGCCCACTGCCGAAGTCGCGAAAGATGCTCATCCGCCGCCCTTCGACCCACTCGAACGGGTGTTCTTCCCACTCCAGCGACATGCCGGCCAGCTTCACCTTGGCAAAGCGCCGCATGACGCCAGCGTCGTGCGTCGTTGTGTATTCGACCGGCGGCAGCCCAATGGCGCGGTTGAGTCGCTCGGTATTGGTGACGAAGGGCCAAAGCTCAGCGGCACCCGCCCTTAAGTTCCATGTGTAAGTCTTGACGATCACGCTCGCCACGTCGTGGGCAGGAATCACCGGCCGGAGCGTCGATGACCGTGTGTCGCCCCGCTTGAGTCGTTCGATCTGGGCGAGCAACTGACCGGCGTCGGCGAAGCGATCACTCGGGTTCTTTGCCAGGCACTTGGCGACGAGTTGTTCGACCGGTTCGCTAACCTTAGCATTCCATTTGGCGAGCTTCGGCGCGGCCTCGAAACAGTGTTTGCCGGCAAGCTCCATCGCGTCGTTGCCTGCGAATGGAGTATGACCGGTGAGCAACTGGTAAAGCGTCACGCCGATCGAATAGATGTCGGACTGCGGAATCACGTTGCCGGCACCCTTGAACTGTTCGGGAGCCATATACAGCGGCGTGCCGAGCAATCCGCCCGCCTGAGTCATTGCCAGCGACTCCGACTGATCGATCGAGCGGGCAATGCCAAAGTCGGTAAGCCGGGTGCGAAACACCGGCCGTCCGTCACTCGATACTTCATCAGAGATTTCGAGCAGAATGTTTTCGGGCTTGATATCGCGGTGGACGATTTCGCGTTGGTGGGCGTCGAGCAAAGCGGCCGATAGCTGTGACGCAATCATCAGCGCATCGGTCTCGGCAAGAGGCCCCTGCGTGGCGAGCCATTTTTTGAGATCGACACCATCGACGAATTCGAGCACGATGAAGTGCAGGCCCTCTTCTTCGTTAACTTCGATTAGATTGGTGATGTGGGGACTGCGAATCGATGCGAGCAGACGCGCTTCTTTTTGGAAGCGGCGGAGAGCGTTCTTGTTGCTGAGGGCGGCTTGGCTAAGCACCTTGATGGCGACGACCGAATCGTCGGCCAAGTCAACCCCCTTGAAGACTGCCCCCATGCCCCCTTGGCCGAGTTTGCTGAGAATGCGATAGCGTCCCAATTGGCCGCCGATAGTGAGCTCGCGTCGTGACGTTGAGTTCGCGAAGATCGCGTTCTCGGCCACGGCAAGATCCCCAGTTAGTTCTGATGTCGAGTCGGCCGGTAGTCGTGGGTTCAATTTTGGCGAATCGGCCGTGCGATCGATTTCGAGTGGGCTATTTGACACAGCGACAACGGGCAAGAGTTCCAGTGTACCGTCGTGCTCATCGGCTGATGACTCAACAAGTCCGGTGGCGAGAAGTTCGCCGAGGCATCTAACAATCTCGTCGAGTTCTGTCGACTGTGTGTCAGGCGTATTCACAGCGACTAGCTGTTGTAGTTTCGCCGCCACACGCGAAGAATGGTGGCGACACTGTTGCAATACCGCGTCAATTCGCAGACAACGGCGAATGACGGCAGCGAAGTCACCGGCATCGTCGTGCTGACTTTGCGCGATTCGCCTCGCTTTGCCGGAGTCCGTGCGGACATTCGGCAGTCCGGTGAAATCGAGTTGCGGCGCGGTACCGCTCCAGCCAATGGCAGGTTCGGCAAGTTGACCGTGGGTGAGTCCGAATCGCTGAGCGACCAAGAGCGCAGTACCCGTTTGCTTCAGCAGTTCAAGCAGCCGATTAGCGTCGATTGCATCGGCTTCGAGTAGCGTTCGCAAGGTCTCGCGGCAACTCGCTTGCATGACGACTTGGGGCCTATCGCCGTCGAAATTGTATTCGACAACACGCCGTAAGGTGTCGCTGTCGACAAGCGAGCTGAGCCGCACCCGTCGCCGAAGCTCGCTGAATCGGTCTTCCCCCAGCGACTGAGCCGAAAAGTGGTAGATGTCGACGATGCGCTTGGTCCGCTGGTCGAACCCATCGTAAGCCACCACCCCGCCGGTGGTCGCCAATCGTTCGCGAATTTCGAAGTGCGCACCGGTAGCACGCGCCGTCGGCAACGCAATGCTGCTTTCATAAGTGGGGTCGATGGGTGCGACGTCGATCATGCTAAACGCAGACAATTCGAGAAATGAGTCGTCCGCAAACTTAAGTCGCCACGCTCAGTTGACCGAAGCAATCAGCCGGTACCGCTCAGTTGGCCGATGACCGCAGAGCCCGTTTTTCAGATCGTAATAGTCGCAACGATTGTCGCGACTACTGCCTTAAGTCGACCGAGAACGAGGTTGGAGCCGCGACATTGAAGAACGGCGCATACGGGGTGCGGCGACCGCATTTTGCCCCGCCACTGGGGTAGAACTGAAAGCCGAGAAAGGCGTCGACGACTCCCGTGTCGGACGGCATGATAAGGTTGGTCTCGCCATACAATGCGAGGTGGTCGCTCAGCGGTGCGAGAAAGTCGGCCCCCAGCACAAACGAATTGCCAAAGTCGGGGGCGGCGCCGACGATCACGTTGTTTTCGCCATGCCCGTCGGCGATGCCGAAATAGCAAGTCGATTGCACACCCGTTTCCCAAAACTTTCGAAGGTAGATTGAGCCTTGGTTAATCGGCTTAAGCGAAACGTTGGTGGTGCCGAAGGCGCCTTGGTCGCTTGAAGTCGCAATGCGTGTAGTAATGCCGGTTTCTAGGTGAGGTGTCAGCAGAATCGACGCGCCGAGGCGAACTTGGCCGAGGCTAAAATTGTCGTACGACTCTTCGTAGAGATGGTCGTAAGAAACTCCCCAGGCATAGACATCGTGCCGTTGGTAGAGGCCAATCGTCGTATAGTGTTGCCAGCGGTCGGTCGCCTCGCCGACGAGCTCAAAGACCTGCACAGCGTTATCGGAGAGCACGAACCCGGTGCCTAGTTGTAGCCCGATGCCGAATTGCGAAACGAGCGGAATGCCCCAGTTCGCGTTAACCTGGCCACCCAGATTAGCGTTGCCACCGAAGTCCTGAGGCTGTTTCGATCCGTCGATCCCGCCGAAGAATGTCAATTCGTCGAACAATCCGGAGGGGCAAGGCTCCCGCGAGGGAGACTCCCATGCAACCGAAGTGATCCCGTCGCAATCGGCCGAGTTTGCGTCGTAGGTGGCCCAGCTATCTGATCCATCAGCGACATTACCGCTAAGCTGCACAACGAACAGCAGCCCCAGACTCGCGAATAATCGTGTTACTTCAAACATGCTTGCAAAGTACTCGTCGTTCTATTCGTAACCGATTCTCAGCGAGAAAACGTGCCGATTCGGAATATCGGCATTTACCAACACCAGCCGCCGGTGTCGGCACCCGCGCCCGATTATGCCAGTCGCGCAAACACAATCGACAGGCAACGCCCATTGGTCGCCAAACGTAACATCAGTCACCCAGTTCATTGTCGGCGAGGGCAAAGTCAGCCCGACACGCCTTACCGACGCGATCGCCGGTCGTCCGCGCCTCGATTGGCGTGGCAGCTTGGCAATGACGGCCGCGCACGCGATAATTCGCCCACAGCAATGTCACACGTCTCCCCGGGCGATCTTGACGTTCACCAAAGTATCGCGGCAATCATCAGGCGGGGCTGTGGGATTCGTCGAGAAGCAGCTCGTCGCGCACTGCGAGTGACCAGCAACGAAAGCGAACTGAAATTGTCGCCACAACGGGTGTGAATAGTATTGCTTCATTCCTGCGAGATTTTTGCAAATCGACTGGCGCAAGTCTCCTCACGTTCGACGGCAATGGGCTTTTTATTCGCTACTTATACTTCGAGTTTGAACACAGCAATGAATCGAGCCGACATCTTTCGTGGCTGTATGCCCGCGCTGATGACACCTTGCGACGCGCTGGGAACTCTCAATTTCGACGCTCTGGTCGCGACGGCCGAGTCACTGATCGCCTCCGGAATGCGGGCCGTTGTCTACTGTGGATCGATGGGTGAGTGGCCCTTGCTCTCGGACGCAGACCGGCAAGAAGGGGTCACGCGGCTCGCCCGCGCAGGCATTCCCGTCGTTGTGGGAACCGGGGCGCAAAGCCCCGCGGTCGCGGCCGCCCACGCGGCCCACGCTCAAGAAGTCGGTGCCGCCGGGCTGATGGTGATTCCCAGGGTCCTCTCGCGGGGAACATCACCCGCCGCGCAGTGTGCCCACTTCACCCGGGTGCTGAAGGCGGGCGCGAAGCTGCCGGCCGTGATCTACAACAGCCCCTATTATGGGTTCGAGACAAAGGCCGATTTGTTCTTCCGGCTCCGCAAAGAGAATGGCAACCTTGTGGGCTTCAAAGAATTTGGCGGCAGCGAGTCGTTGACCTACGCGGCCGAGCATATCACCTGCGGCGATCCCGAACTGTCGCTGATGGTTGGCGTCGACACCCAGCTCTACCACGGGATCGTCCGCTGCGGTGCGATTGGAGCCATCACGGGTGTTGGCAATGCGTTGCCAACAGAAATCCTGAGGCTAGTCGCGCTCTGCCAGCAAGCCGCGACCGGCGATGCCGAAGCGTCGCGGTGGGCGCTGGAACTCGAGCAAGCACTTGCTGTGCTTTCGAAGTTCGACGAAGGCCCCGATTTGGTTCTGTACTACAAGCGGCTGATGGTGCTCGCAGGGCACGAAGAATATCAGCATTGCCTCGACAGCGAAGACCGGTTGTCCGCAACGCAGCAATCACAGCTCGATGCACAGTGGAAGCAGTTCCGCAACTGGTGGAGATCATGGGAAGGCGCGACCGCGTAAAGCAACAGTCATGGAGAGCATCGAGTTTATCGATTCACACACCGCCGGCGAGCCGACACGCGTCGTTATCGCCGGTGGCCCGACCCTGGGAAGCGGCAGCTTGGGCGAACGCATGGGTGTAATGAGAACCGAATTCGATCACTTTCGCCGCTCGGTTGTGCTCGAGCCGCGCGGTTCCCAAGCGGTGGTCGGCGCGCTGCTCTGTGAACCGACCGACGCGAGTTGCGACGCAGCAGTGATTTTTTTTAACAACACCGGTTATCTCGGCATGTGCGGCCATGGGACAATTGGCCTCGCCGTCACGTTGAACTACCTTGGCCGCGTTGGTTTGGGAACGTCGCGCATCGAAACGACCGTTGGCGTCGTCACGGCTGAGTTGCTTTCGACGAATCGCGTTGCCATCCAAAATGTGCCTGCCTTCCGTTTTCGCAACCAAGTCGAAGTGAGCGTGCCAGGCGTCGGCAACCTCGTCGGCGATATTGCTTGGGGTGGAAATTGGTTTTATTTAGTGAAGGAATCGCCGATTCCGCTGAGCGAAGCGAACATCCCGGCGCTCACACAGGCCTCGTGGGCGACGCTTCGCGAACTACAAAAGCAAGGCATCACCGGCGCTGACGCAACTTCCATCGACCACGTTGAGTTTTTCGGCCCCCCTTCGACAACCGAAGACCAGAGCGGCGACCCTCATGCCACCAGTTCGCCCAATCGCCACGGCTCTCGCGTCACGGTCGCCAACAGTCGCAACTTCGTCATGTGTCCCGGCGGAGCCTACGACCGCTCTCCATGCGGCACGGGCACTAGCGCAAAGCTCGCTTGCTTGGCCGCCGACGGCGAACTCGAACCGGGCGAGACCTGGATACAACAAGGCATACTGCGAAGCTCGTTTGAGGCGAGTTATCAGACGCTGGCCGACGGTCGCGTCCTGCCAACTATCATTGGCGAAGCCTTCGTTACGGCCGAAGGGCGGCTACTAATCGACCCGGCCGACCCGTTTCGACACGGCATCATCGCGGACCCTAACCAATGAGCTCGCCTACGCAACCGGGAAGTATCGCCATCATCGGCGGTGGCGTCATCGGCATCGCCTGTGCGCACTACCTGCGGCGTGCCGGTTTCGGGGTCACGGTCATCGACCGCGCGACACCTGGCGAGGCGTGTTCGAGTGGCAACTGCGGTTACATTTGCCCGAGTCACGTGCTGCCGCTTACCGAACCAGGAGCCATTCGTGCGGCGCTTAAGTCGATGTTAAAGCCGAACTCGCCGTTTTACGTCAAACCTCGACTAAGTCCGGCATTGTGGCACTGGATGATGCAGTTCGCCCGTCGCTGTACGCATCAGCAAATGGTGGCCACGGGCCAGTTCTTGCACGCGATACTGCAATCGTCGATGCACGAGTACCGACAGCTTGTCGCGCAGCACGAACTCAATTGCCAGTGGACACCGCACGGCTTGCTCTACGTCTTGAGCAGCGAGTACGCAATGGATGAATTTGGCAAGACCGACCGATTGTTAACCGAGCAGTTCGGCGTCGTCGCGACGCGCATCGAAGGCGAGAAACTTACGCAGTTCGATCCGGCAATCAAGCCGGGCATGGCCGGTGCGTTCCACTACGAAGGCGACGCCCATCTGCGGCCCGACCACATGGTTCGCAATTGGAAGCACCGCCTTGAGTCGCAAGGGGTCGAGTTCATTGCCGATTGCGAAGTGACCGGAATTGAGTGTCAGGGCAAACGCGTGGCAACCATTCGCACCACGAAGCACTGTTTTTCACCCGAACAGGTTGTGATTGCGACCGGCGCGTGGAGTTCTGCCATCGGACGCTGGCTCGGCTGCTCGCTACCGATTCAGCCCGGCAAAGGATATTCGATCACCACCACCAAACCCGATCCGTGTGTGGGTCAGGCGACGCTGTTCCCCGAGCATCGCGTCGGGGTGACCCCTTTTGTCGATGGCTATCGCATCGGTTCGATGATGGAGTTCGTCGGCTACGACGAGTCGATTCCCGAGAAAAGAATCCGCCAACTTCGCGATTCGGCAAGCCATTATCTGGTATCATCAGTCGCCACGACCGAAATAAGCCGCTGGTATGGTTGGCGACCGATGACTTGGGATAGCCTACCAATCATCGGCCGCGTGCCGCGACTCGATAACGCGCTGCTGGCAACCGGCCACAATATGCTCGGCATGAGCATGGCTACGGCAACCGGGCGGCTCGTCGCCGAACTGGCATCGGGCCAAACACCCCACATCGACATCGCAGGTTTTTCGCCCAAACGATTTAACTGAACGAACTCGACAAGGCGACAATGTCTCAAACAACAACTGATCACGCCCATCCTGTCCTCATTGCTGGCGACTGGCGACCGGCGACCGGAACGAAAGCATTTCAGGCTTTCAATCCGGCGACGGGCGAAACACTGCCCGATCGCTATCCAGTCAGTAACTGGGACGACATCGACGCCGCCCTCACGGCTGCCGACTCGGCATTCGCGCTACTTCAAGCGATACCGCGCGCGAAACTGTCGGAGTTCCTCAATCGCTACGCCGACCTGATCGAAGCGAACACCGGGCCGCTGGTCGCGGCGGCTCACCTTGAGACGGCGCTCCCGGTGTTGCCGAGATTGCAAGTTGGCGAATTGCCGCGAACGACCAGTCAACTCAGACAAGCCGCGAAGGCTTGCACCGATCCGTCGTGGCGGATGCCAACGGTCGATGCTGCCGGCAATATCCGCTCGGTGCTCGAACCACTCGGCCCAGTGCTTGTGATCGGCCCAAACAACTTTCCCTTCGCCTTCAATGGCATCAGTGGCGGTGACTTCGCGGCCGCCATCGCGGCTGGTTGCCCCGTGATTGCCAAGGCCCATCACTTGCACCCAACGACTTCGCGGTTGCTGGCCGAAGTCGCGCAGCAGGCTGCGTGCGATTTGCCAGCCGGCACGGTACAAATGCTCTACGCGATGGACAACGACGATGGCCTAAAAATGGCAGCCGACGCGCGACTCGGTGCGGTCGCCTTTACCGGATCGCGCGAAGCCGGGTTGAGCTTTAAGAAAGCGGCCGACGAAGTGGGCAAGCCGGTGTTTGTCGAACTTTCTGCCGTCAATCCGGTGGTAGTTCTGCCCGGTGCGTTGCGCGAACGCCTGAAGCCCATCGTCGACGAAACGGTGACGAGCGCTCTGATGGGAGGTGGCCAGTTTTGTACGAATCCTGGACTCATCATAACGGTAGCCGACTCCGTCACCGACGAGTTTGCTCAAGCGCTCGCTGACCGATACGGATCGTCACCACCAGCCACACTTTTCGGATCGACCGGCGCGCGTGGCCTTGACCGCAGCGTGAAGTATTTGCAGAGTGCCGGAGCAGCGCTCATCTGTGGCGGCGGACCGACCGAAGGGGCTGGGTTCCAATACCGAAACACGCTGCTGCGAGTCGAAGGCACCGACTTTTTGAAGTCGGCCGACGCACTTCAAACCGAAGCGTTCGGAAATGCCACGCTGCTGGTAGTCTGTCAGAGTATTTCAGAAGTCGCCAGCCTACTCGGAGCGCTCGAAGGAAGTCTGACCGGGAGCATTTATTCAGCTTTAGATGGCTCGGAAGATGATACCTACGACCAACTCGCACCGATACTCGCTCGGCGTGTCGGTCGGCTCATCAACGACAAAATGCCCACCGGCGTCGCCGTCAGCCCGGCCATGAACCACGGGGGACCATTTCCGGCGACAGGACATCCCCACTTCACCGCCGTGGGGATGCCAGCCGCCTGCCGCCGTTTCACTCGTCTGATGTGTTACGACAACGTGCGTCTCCAGCGACTTCCCGAACTTCTCCGCTAGCGAGGCTATCAGCATGTCCGACGTGCGGTTAAGTGTGTTCGACATGCTCAAGATAGGTGTCGGCCCGTCGAGTTCGCATACGATGGGCCCCTGGCGTGCCGCACAGCGATTCTTGGCCGAATTACCGGCTGGTTTGCCATCGGTCGAGCGTTTGAGCGTTGATCTCTACGGTTCGCTCTCGAAAACCGGCCGGGGACACGGCACCGACGTCGCCGTCCAGCTTGGTTTGCTCGGCGAAGACCCCGAAACGTGCGATGTGTCGAAGTTGCGATCGCTGCTGAAGCAAGTCTCAGAGAACAAGCAAATCGTGCTGTGCGGATCGCACGCGATAGCGTTCGACCCTAAGGCGAACATTGTGTTTCACGAAACGCGATTGCCTTTTCACCCCAACGGCATCGCATTCACCGCGAACTTGCACGATGCGTCGGAGTTCACGCGAAGCTACTATTCGATTGGTGGTGGCTTCATCGTCGGCGATAACGAAGTCGCCAGCGAAGCCGACGATCCGTTGCCGTTGCCCATCAGCACAGCCGCCGATGTGCTCGCACACTGCGCCCGAGCCGGCGGCCGCATCTCTGACATCGTTCTTCAAAACGAGTTGAGCATGCGTTGTTCGGCCGAAATTGCGGCTCGGCTCGCAAAAGTCAAGGAGACGATGATCGACTGTGTCTATCGTGGCTGTCACACCGAAGGGACTTTGCCGGGTGGACTGTCGGTCGAGCGTCGCGCCGCCAAAACGGCGCGGCGGCTGTTGCCGGCTGCCGCGTCGTTGCCAACGACCCAGTGGCTCGCCGCGATCGCCAACAGTCGCCCCGACTTCCGCCAGACGCTCCAATGGGTAAGCTGTTTTGCGCTCGCCGTGAACGAAGAAAACGCTGCGTTTGGCCGCGTGGTGACCGCCCCGACGAACGGAGCCGCGGGAGTTATTCCGGCGGTGATGCTCTACGCTCAACTATTCTGCGATCTGGATCATGAAGGCTACGCCCGCTACCTGATCACCGCTGGCCAGATTGGCTGTCTATTCAAAAAGGGAGCGACGATTTCGGCCGCACTCGGCGGCTGCCAAGCCGAGATTGGCGTCGCCTCGGCGATGGCGGCCGCGGCACTGACCGAGTTGCTTGGTGGCACTCCCGAACAAGTGGTCATTGCTGCCGAGATTGCTATGGAACATCACCTCGGGATGACGTGCGACCCGATTGGTGGACTCGTCCAGATTCCCTGCATCGAGCGCAACGCCTTCGGCGCGATCAAAGCGATCACCGCCGCCGGACTCGCACTCGAGCGGACACCAGCCGACGCGCGGGTATCGCTCGATGCTGTGATTCGCACGATGTGGGAGACGGCTCAGGGGATGAGCGAGCGGTATAAGGAAACGTCGGAAGGGGGACTGGCGATCCAGATTGCCGTGAATGTCAGCGAGTGCTGAGGCATGCATCAAGCACAATTTGGCGGACCGTGTTCTTCTCATCGTCGACTGGTTTCATCGTCGACTGGCGGGATGTGGCCACAAATCGTAGTCAAAACCGCACACGAATGTTGATAGACTGTGCAGCCAGCGGGGTCGGTAGGGCAACTTTGTTGCTGGTTCAGATCGCGAAGCGAACTACTTACTCCCGACAACTGAATACTGTCCCCTGATACCCTCTTGTCGCTTGGTATGTTGAATCTCTCCCCTCGCACTTGCTACACTACGTAGCTTGGCGGTGCGTTTCTTATCCCGATGACGGCGAGTCATGATTAGCGAAGACACAGTGACACCGGCGGCTCAGGCCGAAGGCAATTTTGATACAGATCCCAAAGCAGCCGCGACTCAGTTCATGGAGCCGCAGCCAACGAGCGACTCTTCGTCCGCAAGTACGCGGCCCAGCGATCGCATTCGCATTGGTTCGGCGCGCGGTGTCGAGGGGCCCATCACCGCGAAACCTCACGTCAAGCCGGTTCCCCCTTTAGAGCAGCCAAAGTCGCAAACGACGAACACCGAAGCGTCTGAGGCAGCGCTTGCCGAAACCGAGGAATCGCACGAACAAGCAGAGGACACAATACCCGATGCGCCGGCCATGGTCGGGCCACCGGCTCCCGCGATCGATGGCCCGCCGAAGAAGTATCCGCCGCCGAACTTGCGGGCGAAGTTGACTCCCGACGAAGAAATGGAAATGGAGGCGATGCTGGCAGGTGCGTCGCTCGACGACTTGATGGAATCGTCGACGGCCGCGCTCGCTGGCGCACAGTTTTCGACCGGCAGTCGGCTTACCGGCAAGGTGAGCAAGGTGTTCCAAGAAGACATCTTTCTCGAGTTGCCGGGCAAGCAACAAGGTCTGCTTTCGGCTCGACAATTCCCGCCAGGCGAGTTGCCCGAGGTGGGGACTGAGGTTGACGTGCTCGTGATCTCCGATGGAGAAGATGGGCTCTACGAACTGTCGCTGCCAACGGCGGCTGTGGCCGTCGGCAACTGGGACGATGTTCAAGCCGGAGGCATCGTCGAAGTGCTCGTGTCGGGAGTCAACAAAGGGGGACTCGAATGCGAAGTGGCCGGCATCCGTGGCTTCATGCCGATGGGACAGATATCGGTGTACCGCGTCGAGAATCCTGAAGAGATGATCGGCCAGCGAATCGCGGCGGTAGTCACCGAAGCGAACCGGGGGCAGCGCAACCTCGTGCTCAGCCATCGCGGAGTGATGGAACGCGAGCGAGCCGAGAACCGTGAAAAGTTGCTCGCTGAACTGGCACCGGGTCAGTTCCGCGACGGGACCGTTCGCAGCGTGCGTGACTTCGGTGCGTTTGTCGACTTGGGGGGCGTCGATGGACTGATTCATGTGAGCAAGCTGAGCTGGGATCGCGTCAATCACCCCAGCGAAGTGGTGAGCGAAGGCCAAGCTGTGAAAGTCAAAGTCGAGCGAGTCGACGCCGACACTGGCAAAATTAGCCTCAGTCTCCGCGAGACGGCCGACAATCCTTGGGACTCGGTCGAGTCGAAGTATGGCATCGGCGACAAGCTCACGGGCACTGTTTCGAAGACGATGGACTTTGGTGCTTTCGTGAAACTCGAGCCGGGCGTCGAAGGACTGATACACATTTCAGAACTCGCGCATGGCCGCGTTATGCGCACGACCGATGTCGTAAAAGAAGGCCAAGAGGTCGAAGTGAAAATCTTGAGCGTCGACCGCGACAAACAGCGCATCGGGCTGTCGCTGCGAGCGCTGCTCGAGCCGCCTCAAAAAGTAGAAAAGGCCGACGATGCCGCCCCGATGCCTGAACCACCCGGCGCACCGAAAGCGCCCCCCAAGCGTACCGAGCAGCTAAAGGGCGGAACGAGCGTCCCTTCGGGTGGCGATAAGTTCGGTCTCAAGTGGTAAGCGAATTTTCAGTTTTCAATTGTCCGTCGATCCTGAAAACTGGTCACTAACGACTTCAATACGTCCACAGCATTCTCACCAGCAGTGTGTCGTCGAGATCGACCGCTGGTCCGCTGTCGTACTCGAACTCGCGACCGAAGACATAGCCAAACTCGAACTTGCGGGAGAGGCCCCCGACGATTTTTCGTTCGGTGCCGATGAGCAACCGGTAGTCGCTGTAGCTAAGTGTATCGCTCGCGCCGCTCGCCCGCTCGACGGCCCAGATGCCGCCGCCGAACTCGGCCATCACGTAGACCCACCGTTCGTTCATACCGGGAGTGCCACCATCGTACCAAATTCGATAAGCCGCGCGCGGGCGAGGGAACACCAAGTCGTATTTCACGTCGGGCGTATCGTATTGCAAGCCGGCAGCCGGAATGATCGACGCACCGGCCCGGTTGAGATAAACAACGCCAACAATTCCCTTCCACTCGGGTGATAACTCATAGATGCCGAGCGCGCGGCCGCTCACGCGAATCGAGTCGCTCGTGCCGAGTTCGGCATCGTCGCCATAGGTTCCCACGGTTACCGCCGTATCGAAAATCCACCGTTCGTGAATACGTCGAAAGTGATGAAAGTCGACCTCAGCGTCGTGCAGCCGCGACGGCACGTCGAGCGTCGTCGGTCCGTCGAGGAATCTCACGCCATAGCTGGGCGTAATCAACAGAGGCGTTTCGCGTTCGGGAAAGGGGAGCCCCAGCAGCACGGCGATCTCGATCTGATTGAAGCCAGCGCTCGAATCGTCGAAAGCGGGAGCATAAGCATTGGTGAACAACAACTTTTGAAACATGCCGGGCCGCGTACCGGGAGGTAGCAGCGACTTGGTGCCGGGAGGGCTCGTACCATCGGAACTCGACGGACCAAACGGAGCGGTCGCGGGCAAGCCGGGTGCTTCGGCAAGACGGATGTTTGGGTCGCCATTCTGCGAGTACGAGGCTTGAAACGGCTCGTTTTCATAGGGAGTCACGTGAGCTTGTGAATCGAGCGGCGCGGTCCAAGGCTCGTCGACCGCATCGGTCGACGCGTAGCCTTGCCACGCCTGCGTCGACTGCGCAGCAGTGTGTTGCACCGACATCAGCAACAGGAGAGTGAAAATTAGTCGAAGCATGTTGCTAGAAATCAATTCCACCACGAAGCATGAATGTGTCGTTGAGACTCGCACCTGAGGGCATGCCACTTGCGAAGATCAGCTCGCGGTTAAAGACGTAGCCGACTTCAATGTGACCACGAGTGTGCGTCTGAGTTTCCCATTCGAGTCCGCCAACAAAGCGGATGTCGTTGTAGTCGAAACGGTCGTCGAGTCCGCTACGGGACGCGGCCCAAGAACCACCGCCATACTCGCCGGCGACATACCAAGACCAGTCGGCGGTACCGATAGTGGTCAGGCGTTTGCGAATCTTGGGATTCGGAAACACGAGATAGAAATCCCATTCAGGGCTAGGCCGCCAACGCAATCCGCCGGCCGGCAGCAATTTGACATCGATCCGGTCAAGGTAAACCACGCCGACAAGCACATCGAGTTGCGGCGAAGTGCTCACGACGACGAGCCCGCGACCGAGGATGCGGAGAGCATCGGAAGAGACGTTGCTGAAGTCGGTCCAAACACCGGTGCGGATCCCAAGTTCAGCACCTAGCCACTGGGCCGGCTGGGGATACCACGACAAGTCGAGATAAGCGTCATATACCTGACCTGGCAAATCAGGACCGCGCGGTACTGCCGTCGGATCGCCGGAAGGGCCGTCGATAAAGTTGAATGCGAAACCGGGCGTGATAAACAGTGGCGTCTCGATGTTGTGGAACAGGGGATAAGCAAACGTAGCGGCGATTTCGGTGCGATTCCAACCGAGGTCGTCGGCGCTGTTCCCTCCGTAGAGATAGGTTTGCTCGAAACCAATCCGCTCGAGCAGCCGCTGCCAACTGACCTGTGTGCCATCGGCACCAGCGACACCATAAGAACCTTGTTGCCACTGGTACGGAAGGCCATCGGGATAGATGCCTTGGATCGGTGGTCCGCCGGGCTGTGCGTAGGGTGTGAGTCCGGGGGCCGCAGGCGCAGCACCGGGCCAGCCGGGAGTCGTTGGTTGAGGAAAGCTGTAAGGCGTTTGCGGCGGCGGGGCGAAACCACCTTGCACCGATGGCATTGCGTAAGGATCGAAATTCGTCGGCGCACCGAGCGTCGCCGTCGGAGGCGGAGCGGCGTATCCGGGCGTTGCGTAATTGGGTGCCGCGTAGCCTGGAGTCGCATATCCCGGCGCGGCAAAGGTATTCGGCGCGGCGAACGATTCGGCAGTCGTGGAAGGAATCTGCACACGCTGCGCGGCGGCCTTGGCGACGAACAGTGCCAGTACCAGCAAGACGGTGATGATCGATCGACCAAGCACAACGAGATTTCCGAAGAGAAGAGAAAAGCCGCTCGTCGCGCAAGACAGAAACGATTTGCATTCGCGCGGCAAGGAGCTTTTAGAGACCTGACCAGTACCGGTCAACAGCGGGCCGTTGGCGATCTGCTAGCGAAGGCCCCGATCGACGCGACGGATCCGCCCCTCGCACCACTCGGCAAGCTGGCGATTTCGCTCATTACTTTCACCAGAAAGGAAAACGACCGTTCCTCGGCGACCATGCTCGCGGCCGTCGTCGCGGGCCGCGCCAAACAGTTCGACTGGCCGCGATGCTTGCGTTGTATCGACCGTGAACGACCAAACTTGCACCCAGCCTGGCCTTTCGATCGCTTCGAGCCGCGACCGCCGGATGCGGGCCGTTGTGCTAGCAAACTGTTGTCTCGCTAGCTCGCGACGAATTGCTAACTCGAGGTCGCGATCCCCCAGCCATCCGGTCCACGCATTGATCCATTTCGAGAGCATAAACGATTGTTACGTGGCGACTCGTTGCGGCCACCCCAAATTGCGTGAAGTTTGCCGATTGCGGAGGTTCGGTTGCCGCACACTCGACGACGCACCGACTCTGTTCGGGTTGTGCGGACGATACGGCTTTTATTGCCGGCAGGAAGCAACTGGCGATGTGGTTTTGCTCGACCAATCCTTATGTAGCGGTCGATTCATGCTGTGAGGATCGCACCGTTCGGCCCCACTGCGCACCGTTTGACATGCCCCATCGTCCCTCACTCCTGACGCTCGGCACGACCGCTTGCGGTCTCGTGCTGTTGGTGATAACCGCGAGTTTACCGCGGCCGCCGGCTTCGAGTGCGCCGATTGTCGACGCAGCGAGAGTCGTCGCGTTGCCGCGAGTTCCCTGCCCACGAAACACAGAGTTCGCAACCAACGCAGTGCCTGGTCCGTTTCGCTTGCCGCCAGTTGTAGCCAAGAAAATTGCCTCGCAGCCAGTCTTAACGAGTCCGATAGTTGAGAGTCGCGCGGCTGTGTTGCCGCCGACCGCCACCGTCGCGGTGACCAAACAGAGCCAACCCGAGCGTGGCCGACAAGCGCAGCCATACGACCTCGATGCGGCTCTGGCGGCAGCCGCCGACTGGGACGACATTGTGCGCTACTATCCTTCTGAGGAAGCTCAATCGGGACAAGTCGCAGCGATGGTTCGCGAGGCGTTTGGATTAACTCGCAGCGGAGCGCTGTTCGCCGGTGAGCAAAAATTTCGCGACGCGTTGTCATTCGTCGCGCAGACACGCGACGCGGCTTATGCAAGTGCCGATCATGCGATGTCGCTGACGGCCGCGTTCAACGCTCTCGACGAAGCCAACGACTTTCTGAAGGTTGCCTCCGCCAGCCAAGTGAGCGGGAGCAGCGTCGCCGCGATTGCTGGTGCGCACACGACGCCAGTGCTGACGGAAATCGATATCGAAAAGTTACTCCCGCACGAAGCGATTGCCCTGTACCATCGTTACGGAGAACGCAAGTTGGCGTTGGCAGTTGGTGGCGACTCAGCGGCCTCGATGGCCCTGTATGGTCTGGGTCGAATCTACGCTCAGCGAGCAGAGCTTGACGCGAATGATGCTTCGGCGGCGCGCCGCAGCGTGAGCATGTATCAGGCCGCCGTGATGACGCGGAGCGATAATCCACTGGCTGCGAATGAACTTGGGGTTTCGCTTGCTCGCGGCGGACGCTACGCACTCGCCCAGCCCTACTTGTTGCACGCAGTGCAACTCGCTCCGACGGCCAATCATCACCACAATTTAGCGGTCGTCGAGCGACAACTCGGTAATCAACACGTTGCCAATCAGTTGGACGCGACCGCCACACAACTCGCCGCGCGCGAAATGGCCGGCGGGCAACTATCTCAGCGGCGCGGTATCGCCTGGGTCTCGCCCGAGGACTTCAATCGATCGAGCGAAGCCGGGCCACAATTGGCACCCCAACCAAAGCCAGCGACGTTAGTGCCGGCCTACGTCGCGGCAAACACAACACAGCCCACCGCTCCGCAGTCAGCGTCGACTTCGAAGTCGGCGATCACGCGATTTTTCGGCAACTTCCGCAGCGACGAAACGAGTTTAGAGCAACAACCGTCCCGTCCCCCCAACACGCTAGTTCGCCCGCCCGGTTCCACGAGCCCCGCCGTCGCCTCAAACCCTGCCCCTGTCGGCCGCTAACTGTATGACAAAACGCACCAAGACAATCGGTTCGCTGGCTTTGCTCACGGCAAGCGTCGCGGTCGCGTGTGCGTGGTGGTCGTCGAACAGTGAGACAGCAGCGCTTGTGCCGTTGAGCGAAAGTCGCCGCGGCGACGGGCCAACAATCGCGCTGTGCCAAGCACTGGGTCCCGCCGCGCCACACAACATTTGGGCCGTCGATAGCGCGGCCGGGCAGGGATTGGGCGAAGTCGGCTGGGACTCGCGCCAGTCACGTTGTGTACCATGGCAAGCTTACGCTCAAGGCGAATACGTCGGCCACGCCCGACTTGCGCACGTTGCCGAATATCGGTTGCGGGTCGACGATCAAGTGGCAGTTTATTTCCGCCGCACGCGCGACGTTATCGACCGACCTTACGAACTGGAAGTCGGCGACCGGATTCGCGTCGAAAGCCTCACTGCCGGCGACGGCAACGGTGGCGGCGATGCGGCGGCAGGGGGATCGGCGAGCGATGCCGTAAATCGCGAAGTCGTCGTTCAGCCCGACGGCACGATCGCGCTCCCGTTCCTCGGTCAAGTCCGCGCGGCTGGGCTTTCGATTCCCACGCTTCGCGAAGTGCTCGAAGAGAAATACACGAAATACCTAAAATTTCCTTCGATTACCGTGACGGCGGTCAGCATCGACACGCGGCTCGAAGACCTGCTCAACACGGTCGACTCGCGCGGCGGCATTCTTGGCGGTTTGCAAATTCAGACCATCGTCACTCCTGCCGGGCGCATCTACATACCGGGGCTAGGGAGTGTTTACGTCCAAGGTTTGACGCTCGAAGAGGTCAAACGGGAAGTCGATGCACGGTTCGCCCAAACGATTCCGGGTGTCGAGATTACCGCGTCGCTCATCGCGCGTGCGCAGCGTTTCGTCTTCGTGGTCGGTGAGGTGCAGAACTCGGGTCGCTTTGAGATGGAAGGCCCCACTACGCTGATGCAAGCTATCGCGCTGGCGGGTGGTTGGAACCAGGGCGCCAACCTTCGGCAAGTGGTGGTTTTTCGCCGGGCCGACGATTGGCGACTGATGGCGACGATGGTCGATATTCGCGGCGCGCTCTACTCGCGTCGACCAACACCGGCCGACGAAATTTGGCTAAACGACTCCGACATCGTGGTCATTCCCAAGAGCCAACTACAGATCGCCGACGAGCTGATTGACCAGATCTTCGTGCGCGGGCTCTACTCACTGGTGCCCCAGAATGTTATTTGGGCTTCGAGCATCTCCGACTCATCCAGCTTGTAGACCGAGTCAATCAAACAATCGCGGTTCGCTAGCTATGCAGCGGAAATCGTCGTTCTTCACGCGATTCACGTGCGTCGACACGGGTCGAGCTTTAAGTTCCGGGTAATCGCGAGGCACGAACAGCGGTTTGAGTTGCTCGGGATCATTCAGTTGGGAGTCAAGCCACACAGCGTAGTCGCTGGGTCTGAGAATAATCGGCATGCGGTGATGGATGTCGGTCATCCAGCCCACGGCAGCCGTGTTCACCAGTGTGCAGCTCTCGATGTTGGGCTCGTCGGTATTGTGTGACTCCCATCGTTCCCATAACGCCGCGAACGCGAACGGGCGATCGTCGGCGTAGTGAATGAAGTACGGTTGTTTTGCGCTCGACTTGCCCGACGGATTAGCCGACTGTGTCGCTTGCCATTCGTAGAATCCATCGGCAAGCAGCAGGCATCGCCGCCGCTTAATCGCTGTACGAAACGACGGCTTCTCGATGACTGACTCGCTACGCGCGTTGATGATTGGGGGGCCTTTGGATGGCGATTTGCTCCAAGAAGGAACGAGTCCCCATCGCATTGACGCGATTTCTCGATGTTGATCGGCAAGCTCGCGAACAACGAGCACCTGCTGTGTCGGGGCAATGTTGTAGCGCGGTCCGAACAGTTCGAGTTGCGTCGCTTCGGCAGCAAAATGCTCGACCAACAGATTGAGCGGAGTTCGCAAAGTGAAACGACCGCACACGCGACGAGCTCCGATTCACGACGCCGAACGCAGCTACTGGTTCGCAGCGATGGCAATGATAGCAATCAAGGCGACGACCGCTGCGCCCACTGCCAATAAAATCAGTCCCAGATTATTTTTCTTATAGGGATTCACAAAACCGGGCGGATTGAGCGGGTTGAATTGCTCTTCACCCTGCGAAACTCCCGAGAGCGGCGGCGGGGTTTCGTCCTTATGAAATTCTTCTTCGACGAGGCTCTTTTGGGGACCAGCGACTTTGGCGGCGAGGTTGCGCGTTGAGCTACCGGGGTGGCGAACTTTCGATTGTGTGCTCGGCGATTTCTTGGTCTTCGCCTCTTCGATAAACTCATCGTCGAGCGGGGCGAGGCTGATGTCTTCATCGTCGATGCCCGACGAATCTTCGTCGAGCCGGTCAGTGTCTCGATTGGCGGCGATATTCGAGATCGTTTCGCTGCTGGGGGAAGAACCGACCGGTGGCGGCTTCACGGCGAACCTCGTCAGAATCCCACTACCGACGCCGCTTCCCTCTTCGTCGCTCTTAGCGACCTTGCCACCCTGGGGCGCAAGACCTCGTTCGGCGAGCCACTCGGTCATTTTGTCGACCACTTCCTGCGCCGACTGGTAACGCAAGATGGGCTTTTTGCTCATCATCTTTTGACACATTTCGACAAGCGAGATCGGAACTTCGGGGCGAAGTTCCTCGATCGGCTTGGGTGTGTCGACTTGGTGCTTCAGAAGTCGCTCGCTGATCGTCCCCTCAGGAAACGGCGGACGGCCGACGAGCAAGAAATAGAGCGTGCAACCGAGGCTGTAGATGTCGCTCCGGTGATCGGCTTCGTGGCTGTTGAGCGCTTGTTCGGGAGCCAAATAGTCGGCTGTGCCGAGTACGTTTTCTTCGTTGGCGAGCGTGAGCGAAGAGAGATCTTCTTCGGTTAGCTTGGCGAGTCCCAAGTCGAGAAGTTTGACGACGCCCGATTTATCGAGCAACAGGTTGGCTGGCTTGATGTCGCGATGGACCAGTTGTTTTTGGTGCGCATGGGCAAGGCCGGTCGCCGCTTGAGCGATGTAGTCGGCTGCTTTCTCGGGATCGATTGGGCCGATGTCGTTAACGAGTCGATGAAGGTCGCGACCTTCGACGTACTCCATCACGATGTAGTGGGTGTCACCGTCGTTGTCGATATCGTAGGCGCGAACGATGTGAGGGTCATCGAGGCGGGCGACAGCGCGGGCTTCGAGCCGGAACCGTTCGAGGTACGAAGAGTCCTTCACACGCTGGCGGGGGAGCACCTTAATGGCGACCCTTCGCCGCATGAGCAAATGCTCGGCCAGATAGACGTGGCTCATGCCCCCTTTGCCGACTTCGCCCAGCAATTTGTACTTGCCGAGGCGGAAGCCCTTGTATTTACCGGCGACGAGTTTGTCGGTCTGCCAAGTCGTTAGCAGATCGGCATCGACGAACAGTTTGGCGAGTTGCTGAGGGTCGTCGGGCAGAGTTCCACCGTGCCGCGCGGTCGCTTTCTCGATGAACGAGTCGAATTGCTCGTCCTCGATTAAGCCACTTCGCTTAATCATCTCCAGCAGTTTGGTTGTGGTGGCCTCAGGCATCCGTCACAGGCACATATTCGAGGATCGTTGGCGACAATTCCATCCGTTCGCGGGCAATTCGCGGCTCGATGCAACCGAGACTTGGCAGCGAACGCCGGCGGACCAACTTGCGTTTGACTACCGATTTGGCTCCGACGTCTCAATAAATCCCAGTGAATCCGAAGCGCAATCCCAGCAATCAGCGCGGTTTAGACCGCCCATTCCTTAAACGATAGCATGGCTATCGAGACACTACCAGCATTTTTCGTCAAGAAGTGGCGAGTTAATTGCACTTAGCGACCGAAAAATCGTTCGCTGTTTGCCAATAGCGGGACTCTATTGACCGGTGGCTAGCCCGGCGGGGGCCAAACCTTGGGCGTTTGTGCTGCTCGTGTCGCCAGCGGTATTGCCGGCTGACGGTTCGATTTCGGGCGAAGCGAGGATCGTGGCAAACGCCGTACACTTGCCCGAGTAGGTCTCGCCGAGGCTGGTTTCGATGACGATTGTCTGCTTGAGGCGGCCCGCCTGTGAGGGGGCACTGAAGGTGACGTTCACAATGTGAGTCGTCTTCTCGTCTTTGCCAAAGTCGAAAGCAAAGCTCCCGCCGCCGCCGGTAATGCTGGTGATGGCGAAGGGCTTTTTACCGCGAATTACGATTTTTTTGGCGATCGACGCACCCTGGTTGACTTCGCCAAACACTACGTTTTCAGGCGCAACGGCAATTTCGGGAACAATCATCCCTTCGACATCGAGCGGAATCCGCGGGTTGCGGTCGTCGTTCGTCACCAGCACGAGTTGATCTTGTAGATAACCGGCCGGGGCCGTTTCTTTGAGCCTGACCAGCAGGTGATAGACTACTCGCCCGCCAACTCGTTCTGTCTCCTTTAGCTCGACCTCAAAGTGTTGGCTGGAGTCGCTGGCGACAACGACGTCGTTAATCTTCCAGCCCGATCGCCCGGCATAGCGAACGGTCACCTGTTTTTCGTTAACCGTCCCCTGATCGACCGCGTCAAACCTGATCGAACCTGGTTCAAACACAACGTCGCTCCGGATATTGCCGTGGACGCGGAGTTGAACCTGAGCGCGGTAGGGTTTGTCGATAGTGACAGTCAGCGTGGCGCTGTGCAGACCGGTGAAAGTCCGGGTGTTGAACTTAGCGACAATAAATCCCTCTTCGTATGTCATCAACGAATCGTTTTCGATTGACGGGTCGGTGCAACCGCAACTCGACCTTACGCTTTCTATGTGGACATCTTCTTTATAAATGTTTTTGACGCGGAACTTGAACTCGGTGTCCGAACCGCGAGCAACCGTCTCGAAGTCGTGGTCGAGGGTGTCGAACATCTTGCGGGCCCATTCCTGGCCGGAAGACTGCGAAACGCACAGCATGAAAACGACAACGGCGGGTGGCAGCATGCGGGCAAACATGGCGGCAAATCGGGGCATGGGTGTGAAACTGATTTTCGAGACTACCGGGGCCACGCAATGACAATGCCATGTGGCCCCAAGTTATGTGATTATACGATACGATTTCGACTTGGTCGGACATTCACCCGGCTTAAGTTGGCAGCATTCTGGCGTTTTCCCCCTTTATGGGGGAACCCCAATCGGCGAAAAATGCGCTTAGGCAGTTTGGGGTGAATCGCGCGTCGGCAATTGATCGTTCCCCCTGCAAGCATGGCCGCTTGTTTGCTAGTTTGGTGTCGCCACGACCGCCGACCCACTTCGCCCACGTCCATTTTAATCATGTTCAACACCGTAACGATTGTCGGGGTTGGATTGATGGGAGGGTCGCTCGGGCTCGCTCTCAAGGAGCGAGGATTGGCAAAACGAGTGATCGGACTGGGGCGATCAGCCGACCGGCTCAACTTGGCCTGTGAATTTGGGCAAATTGACGAGATTGAGATCGACAGTTCGGCTGCTGCTGCAAAGTCCGACCTGATGGTGGTCGCCACGCCCGTCGAGTTGGTGGCCGCGACGATTGTCGGGTTACGCTCGCACTGCACTTCCGATTGTCTGCTCACAGACCTTGGCAGCACTAAGGCAAAACTGATTTCCGCCATCGAATCGGCTGGTGGCATGGGCCACTTTGTCGGCTGTCATCCACTCGCTGGCGACCACCGCAGTGGGTGTGAATTCGCCCGTGGCGATTTGTTCAAGGATCGGGTCGTCGTCGTGACGCCCACAGCCAACAGCGAAGCCGGCGCCGTGAAGCGGCTCGCTCAGATGTGGCAATTAATCGGCGCCCGGGTCATCGAGCTGACCCCGGCCGAACATGACCGACTGGTCGCCGCCGCGAGTCACATGCCCCATTTGGCGGCGGCGGCCGTGGCTGGTGCGACACCGCGTGAGGCATTGTCCCTCGCTGCCAGTGGATGGCTCGACACGACTCGTGTGGCGAGCGGCCACGTTGAAATGTGGCGGCAGATCATTGCCACCAACCGCTCGGCCATACTTGCCTCGACCGATGTGCTAATCGAAAAACTCACGGCGATGCGAACGGCGATAGCGAACGAAGACGATGAAGCCTTAACTGCTTTGCTAACCGAAGGGAAACAGACTCGCGATGTTGTGGGAAATTGATGTCTTCTCGCGAACTGACTTGGTCGATCGCCGGGGCAATGACATGGCCGCAAGGCTGCGAGCTTTTGGCTACACCGAGCAGGTGCGAGTTGTTAGCGCGCGGTCATTCTTGCTCGAGCACGAATCGTTTAATGAAATGGTTGTGGACGACATCGCGCGGCGATTGCTCGCCGATGCGGTCGCCGAGCAGTTTGTTGCCGCACCGGCGACTAGCGAAATGCTGCTCGCTGTGCCAAATGGTCGGCTGACGGCGGCAACCGTCGTTCACGTGTTACCGAAGCGGGGCGTGATGGACCCCGTGGCTCAAAGCGCGGCATCGGCGATCGCCGATTTGGGACATGCCATGCCACACGTGCGAACGGGTCATAAGTACTGGATTTCCGGACTGAGTGCGGCGGATGCCAAGCAAGCGGCCGAGTCTTTGCTCGCGAACGACGCGATCGAGCAAGTGGTCGTCGGTCCGCTGGTTGTCGATCATTTGTCGTCTGGCCTCCCGTCGCCGAGCGTTCTGAAGCACGTTGAATTGGCCGGCCTCGACGACGTAGGGCTAATGCAACTGAGCCGTAGCGGTCAGCTCTATTTGCAACTGGCCGAGATGCAGACGCTGCAAAAATACTTTGCCGAACTGGGCCGTGCACCGACCGACATCGAACTCGAGACGATTGCGCAAACTTGGAGCGAGCATTGCAGCCACAAGACGCTTGGTGGGCGAGTCAAATACACCGGCGACCGAGGCACCGTTCAATACGAAAGCATGCTCAAGGAGACCATCTTTGCCGCGACGCGCGAATTGCGCAGGCGTTGGGGCGACGATGATTGGTGCGTAAGCGTGTTCGTCGATAATGCCGGTGTGGTGAAGTTCGACGACGAACATCACGTTTGCTTCAAGGTAGAAACCCACAATCACCCTTCGGCGATTGAACCCTATGGCGGAGCGAACACCGGGCTCGGCGGTGTCATTCGCGATATCCTCGGCACCGGGCTCGGAGCGAAACCGATTTGCAACACCGATGTGTTTTGCTTCGCTCCACCGGATCACACGAACGAATTGCCACAAGGTGTGTTGCACCCGCAACTGGTGATGCAAGGGGTAGTCGCCGGTGTTCGCGACTATGGCAATCGCATGGGCATCCCGACCGTCAATGGAGCGATTTGCTTCGACGAACGTTACTTAGGCAATCCGCTCGTCTTTTGCGGAAGTGTCGGCTTGCTGCCGCACGACAAGGCATTTGGCCAACCACAGCCGGGCGACTTTATCGTCGCGATCGGTGGCCGCACCGGCCGCGACGGGATTCACGGGGCGACTTTCAGCAGTGCCGAACTCACCAGCGAAAGCGAGACCCTCTCGGGCGGTGCCGTGCAGATTGGCAACGCGATCGAAGAGAAGAAAGTGCAAGACGTGCTACTGGCAGCGCGCGATCGCGGGCTTTTCACTGCGGTGACCGATTGCGGCGCGGGGGGATTCAGCAGTGCCGTGGGGGAGATGGGAGAGCAGATTGGTGCTGAGGTTTGGCTCGAGCAGGCTCCGCTCAAGTACGAAGGACTGAGCTATACCGAAATTTGGATTTCCGAAGCTCAGGAGCGGATGGTTGTGAGTGTACCAGAGTCGAATTGGCAGGAACTGGAAGAGCTATGTCGTAGCGAAGATGTCGAAGCGACCCGCATCGGTCGCTTCGAACCGACGGGACGACTGCTGTTGAAATTTCACGATCAAGTCGTCGGCGATCTCGACATGCAATTCCTGCACGATGGCCGTCCGCCCGTGGTTCGCGAAGCGCGCTATCACCCAAATGGCGACGACACTTTAGCAGGCGATCCGTTGCTCGATCCGGCGCATTCGTTGCTAGCCATTCTCGGATCGCTCAACGTCGCCAGTAAAGAATGGGTCATTCGCCAGTATGATCACGAGGTGCAAGGGGGGAGCGTCGTTAAGTCGCTCGTCGGCCCGCTGCGCGATGGGCCGGGTGATGCGGCCGTGGTGAGGCCGGTGCTGACAAGCAATCGCGCGGTGGTGATTGGTTGTGGCATTAATCCCCACTATGGCGATCTCGATACCTATCACATGGCGGCGAGCGCGATCGACGAGGCGATTCGCAATTGCGTTGCCGTGGGTGCCGATCCGTCGCGTATCGCGTTGCTCGATAATTTTTGCTGGGGCGATTGCGAACGGGCCGAGACGTTCGGCGCTCTAGTGCGAGCCGCGCAAGCTTGCCACGATCTTTCGTTGGCCTTCGAGGCACCGTTTATCAGCGGTAAAGACAGCCTTAACAACGAGTTTAGCTACGTCGATGCCGATGGAAAAAAGCACACGATCGCCATTCCGCCGACGCTGCTCATCAGCGCTATGGGCCAAATGACCGACGCGGGCAAAGCCGTGACGATGGATCTGAAGTCGAGCGATAACCATCTATTCGTTGTCGGCGTGACGCTCGACGAGTTGGGTGGTTCGCACTATGCATTGGTAAATCAACTGAGCGGGGGATCGGTGCCGAAGGTCGAACCGTCACCCGCCTCGGCAACTTTTGCGGCGGTTCATCGAGCCATCGAGGCTGGCTCTGTTGCCGCGTGTCATGACTGTAGCGAGGGTGGCCTCGCGGTTGCTCTCGCGGAAATGGCATTCGCCGGCGGGCTGGGTGTCGATTGCCAACTTGTTGACATTCCGTCGGGCTACGCCCAACTCGATGCCGTGACTCGATTGTTTAGCGAGTCGAACTCGCGGTTTGTGTGCGAGGTAGCCGACGAACAATTGGCCAAGTTCAGCGCGGCTGTCGCCGGCACTGCCGTTGCGAAAATGGGGCAGGTCACAACATCGAAGCGCGTCGTCATTCGCGATGACGAGAAGACGCTCATCGACTTGCCTAACGACGAGCTCAAGCGGGCTTGGCAGTCGCCTCTAGCGTGGTAGTTCATTCCAACTTCATCACCGATTAATTCGATCATGGCATCGCCCCGCGTATTACTTGTTCGTGCCCCCGGTACTAACTGCGACAAAGAAACGGCTTTCGCTTTTCAGTTGGCCGGTGCCACCGCCGAGGTGGTGCACGTCAACCGGTTGCTCGAACAACCGGCTTTGCTCGACCATAGTCAAATCCTTTGCTTTCCGGGGGGTTTCAGTTTTGGCGACGACATCGCAGCCGGTCGCATTATGGGCAATCAAATTCGCTTGCGACTGGCCGACACGTGCCGGGAGTTCAAAGACGCGGGCAAACTCATTCTTGGCATTTGCAACGGGTTTCAAATACTCGCCAAAACCGGGCTGCTTGACATTGACGACGATCGAGGCCCAATGGCGACGCTCACTTGGAACGACTCGGGCAAGTACGAAGCCCGTTGGGTTCATCTTCAAGCGTCGCCGCAGCGTTGTGTCTTCTTGCCAGGTGTCGAGCGGATGGAGCTACCGATCGCGCACGCCGAGGGAAAGTTCTTGGTCCGCGACAGGGCGGCTTTCGACTTGCTCGCCAAGCGCGGCCAATTGGTGCTGCGATATTGCACAGCCGCTGGCGACTCGTCGGATGTCCCTTATCCGGCCAACCCGAATGGGGCGACGAGTCACGTCGCGGGGGTCACCGACACGACTGGGCGGGTGCTCGGATTAATGCCTCATCCCGAGCGGTTCGTGACGGCCCAGCATCACCCCAATTGGACGACCGGTTTGGCGAACAACGAACCCCACGGCCGCCTGATCTTTGCGAATGCCGTGCAATATTTTGATTAACGTGGCGGTGTTCGTTGCGCCGCCACGGCGGCTGGTCGCGGCACGATCGTCTGGATCATCACGGCATCGATGTCCGCGACGCCGCTTCCGGCGAGTGCGAAAGTTAAGCTGAGCTGCTCTGCCTCGGCCGCCTTGCGAACGAGCCGAAACGGTTGCCAAGTGCCGTTGCCTGCAACGTCGACCGCAAGGTCGGCAGTGCCGAGAGAGTCAAAGATTTCGAGCGTCGCGGCGGCCCCGCGATTCGGCGCGACGCGTGCCCAACCGGTGATTTCGACTAAGTCGCCCTTCGCGATCGGGATTGTTGGTGACTCAATCCAGACCGAGGGACCTTCGTCGGTTTTTGTCGCGCGCGGTCGCGTCGCGAGTCGCAGCGCCGCAGCGCCCGTGTGAGGTGAGTCGGCAGTGAGCGAGACGATCGATTCGTGGTTGCCGCTAGCGCGCTGGGTGTGACGCCAGCCTAGTCGCTGTAACTCGGCAATCTGCTCGAAGTTACCGCCGGGCAAAACATTCTCGCCCCGCGGCAATTGCCGCATGATGTCGACTAACTCCGCGTGCATCGGCCAAGCGGCTGGGATGGTGGCAGTCGGCACACTCTCGTTTTCGGGCGTCGCGACGACTTGACGTTTCATCACGGCGAATGCTTGATCGATACGCAACGCGAGTTCGTCGCACATGCCGGTCGCTCGGCTAAGGTCACTGGCGGTAGCCGCCAAGTCGATCTGCGTGAGCAAATCTTTGGCGAGCGGAAGCAGGTCACCCGTGGCAACCGACTGACGATGTTTTGGCATCGCACGATGCAACTCGCCCAGCGTCTCGAAATCGGCCCTCAGCCGATCGCGTCGCAATCGCAAAGCGGCCGGTGCGCCTCGGCGAACGTCGTTGCGAATCGCCTGCGCCGCGCGAACATCGTCGGTCAACAGGAGTAAGTCTTGCTGCCAACGGGGATCGACTTTGAGTGCCGCGCCGCCGGCTTGTCTTTCGAGACCGACCGGCAAAAGGTCATTGAGGGCAAACCTGTAACCGGCCGATGTAATCGGCACCCCCGGAGCGATGAATGTCGCCGGCTCAGTTGTCACGCCGTCGCCGCGCGGCCATTCTTGCCGAGCGACTGGCAGACACAAACGCGTGCGGTCGAGTTGCCACATATGAGCCGTGAGCCGCTGTTGATTGTCGGTGAGTGAAGTCATCGCTCCACCCCTGGCGAGCCATGCTTCACCCTTGGTGACCTGCCCGTTCACCTCGGCCAAGTGCAACCGCAATCGGCGTGCTTCGAGACCATCGCCAGCGATCGACTGCGTGCTCCGCATCACATAGCCTCGTGCGCCCGAAGCGATCGACTCAATCACATGATCGCGGACGATGGCCGGTTCGATCCAACCTTTGCCGGCTATGCTAAACGCGGCGAGTTGCGACGCCAATCCGGCCGGGCGGTCGAGCGCGATTTCGGCGACCACCACACAGCCCGGGCCCAACTCGCGACGGGCGCTGGCAATGGTGCGACCAGCATCGATCGGCGATGTGCCGGGGCGGTTCGTGTGACAGGGCACGGCAATGATGTCGATGTATCGGTCGAACGCTCCGCTGAATTGGGCAACGCTGGCCGCGAGCGGGCGGCGGAGATTCTGGTCGCGGTGGCGTATCGTGTCGCTGATCGAGTTCGTGATGTCGAGGTCGCTCAGCATAAGCCCATCGCCACACTGCCAACAGAGGACCGTCCGCCACGCCGAGTCGGCTCGCACGAGAGTCATGTCCTCAGGCGGCGGCGCGACGATCCACAGACTCATCGAATCGGCCGAGACCACGAGCGCCTCGGTTGGCGGGGCGTCGAGCCAAAGGCCGTTGAAACCGAGGTCGCGAACCAGCTCCAACGATTCACCGTGGTATTCGAGCAGCTTCGGCAGAAATGGTTTGCGTTCGGCTTGCAATGTTTGCGCTTCAATGCGGATTTCGACCGGCGGTTTGGGTTTGCTTATCGTTGTGGCTTGAGCCGCGTTGAGTTGTGGTCCCGTCGTGCCAACCAGTACCGATGGCATCGCAGCCGGCCCGACCCCTGCTAACCGGAGTTGACAGACGTCGACGACAGTCGCCCCCGGCCCGCCGGGTGCCAACAGGACGACGTGGCTGATAAACGCTTCGCGAGTATCGACTTGTTGGCCGGGCACCGTTCGCATCATGCGCGCGTTGCGTTCGGCCAGCAGCGGAATCTGGGCGACCGTTAGCGTCTGCCAGCGACCGACTTCGGTGTAGCGCGACCCATAGACGACGGTCGATAGTTGACGGCCGTTGGCCTTGTTTTTGCTGCGCGGAAACTCGATTCTCAAGCCGAGTTGCACGCCCGGCTGGTTACAACGGATGCGGCACTCGCAGCCCGTTTCGTCGATGATCGGAATTGCCTCGACCTCGTAGGCAAGTGGGGCCGAATAGCCGGTGCCCGCAACGAGTCGAATCTGCTCAAACCTCAATGACTTGTCGACTCCCTCGGAAAGCCGTCGACGGCCCAAGAGTTGTGCGCCCGAACTGGCTTCGAGCCGCCAGGCAGGATTGGGACTGGCGAAGTCTTCGCTGAAATCTCCGCGAGCGACGCCACGACCCAGCCACAGCGACGCGAGCAATGTCGCGACGACGAGAACTTGGCGTAGCGATGGTCGAGGTCGCATGAGGAGCGGTGGCGATTTGGCAACACGACGACTCCCCCGCCGGAACACCCGTCGGCACACCCGAAGACATCGTGGTAAATGGGGCTTTTAGCACGGTTTGGGCCAACCGCCCAGATCAAGTGAGGCAAATCGGCAACATCGCCTTGCGCCCAGCACAATGTGACACCAAACCGTTGATTTTTCCTAAGTCGTTGGCTTAGAATGGGTTGTGGTGGGCGAGAGTGTCGGGCCGCAATTTTGGGCGCGTGGCGTGCAAGAGCGGCATGGCATCATCTCTCCTCGACTCTTCCCGCAGCCGGAGCCAGCGTCATGCCTTTCACCCCTCCCCAAACAAGCATTGCCAGCTCGTTCGAGACTGATGGCGCTTCCGATTTGCCGGCCGACGTCCGTGAATTGGCGGCGGCCATCAACCAGCTTCCCGAGCCGCAACGCTCGGCCATCGAACCGCTGTTATCGCGGGTGCTCGAGAGCACTAAACGCCGTCGTCGGATTCTGACGCTGGTTCAAGACGCTCTCGGTCAACTGCGACTCGATATGAAATATTTGATGTTCGACCTCGAAGCAACGCGACGAGAACGCGACGAATATCGAGATCAGCTTACCGACCTCGATAATTGAGCTAGCTTATCGCCAGTGTTCAACGATTTACGACTGTCATCTCGCCACTTCGACGAATCGGAAAATGCGGAATCGCTTGACAGCAACAGATGGATAAAGTTCGAGACGCAACCGCATGAGCAGCATCACCACGGCCGACGAACTGACGCAAGCGGCCATCGATGTCGGCATTCTCGAAGAGCGCCAACTCGTCCAAGTTCGCAGCGAACTCGGCACCGGCGTACCGACGCTCGAAGAATTTCAACAGTTGCTACTGCGCTCGGGGCTCGTTACCAACTTTCAGCTCGAACGCGTGATGAGCGGCATCAAGGGTGGATACTTTTACGGCAACTACAAGGTGCTGTACGGAGTTGGTGCGGGGACTTTCGCTCGCGTCTATCGGGTGGTCGATACAAAGTCGGGCAACGTCTATGCGCTTAAGGTGCTGCGTAATCGCCATCTCGCTGAGCCGGCGTCGATCGAGGCGTTCCGTCGCGAAGGCGAACTGGGACTACTGCTCAAGCATCCCAACATCGTGCCGATTCACGAAGTCGTTTCGAAACGGGCGCTCCATTACATTGTGATGGAGTTCATCGAGGGACGAAACTTACGCGATTTCTTCCGCGTCCGCGGGCGATTCACTCCCATCGAATCAACGCGATTCATGGAGGGCATCATGGCGGGGCTAACCTACGCATCGGCTCAAGGCATTACACATCGCGACCTCAAAATGTCGAACGTTCTCGTGTCGAGCGATGGCGTCGCGAAGCTCGTCGACTTCGGACTTGCCGCGCTCGAAACCGAATCGCCCAGCGAGGCGACGAACAAACGAACAGTCGAGTACACGGCACTGGAACGGGCCACCGGGGTCAAGAAAGACGACACCCGCAGCGACATTTACTTCGCTGGTTGCATGTTCTATCAGATGATTACCGGCAAAAATGCATTGCCCGAAGGCCGCGACCGGATGAACAAGTTCAACCGCAATACGTTCACCGACATCGTGCCCGTGATGAAGCTTGCCCCCGACACGCCGCCGAACGTCGCCAAGGTAATTAACAAGGCGATGGAATTCGACCCGCAGCGACGTTACCAAACGGCGGCCGAAATGCTTGGCGAGTTAAAGCTTCTCGGAAAACGGCTCGAGGTCGGGTCGACCGAAGCCGCCAACTCCCAGACGGAGCTCGCCAGCGAAGAAGGCCTCGGCGACAACGGCGAACCCCGCCGGCTGATGGTCGTCGAATCAAACGTCAAGATGCAGGATCTGTTCCGCAACTTGTTCAAGAAACATGGCTATCGAGTCCTCGTTACAAACGATCCCGAACGTGCTCGGGACCGCTTTGTCTCCGACCCCTCGACGGCCGAAGTCGTGCTGTTCACTTCGGCCCATACGGGCCGAGCGGCACTCGAAGTCTTTAACCAATTTGCTGCCGACAAAATCACTCAACAGATTCCGGCCGTGCTGTTGCTCGACGAGCGGCATCGCGACTGGCACAACGAGGCGACGGTTGGTCCTCACCGAGCCACCATCCACATGCCGATCAAGCAGCGCGAGCTTCGCAAGACGATCCGCGAAGTGCTGAGCTGTGCAACGGTCTAGCGTTTGCCACTGGCGAGCAGGGCGTCGATCCAATCCTGCGCCGCCGCCACGGCTAGACCCATCGAACCATAGCCTTGCAGGTAGATTCGCCGGCAACCCAATTCGTCGTAAACGGCTACGTTGTAGCGAGTTCGCGACACGCCGCTGCTGCTGACGAACGACGTGATACTGAAACTGTAACCCCGATGTTCGGTCCGTTTCTCCGCTGCGAGGCCCGGTCGGCGACGCGAACGAAACTTACCAGTGGCGTCTTCGGCAGATTGGCGGGGCACCCACATTCGCGACGCGGCTCCAGTCAAAACAATCCGGTACATAGCCGATTGTCGGCTTAACCGTCGTCGATTCTGAACACAAAGTCAGGTGTCGATCGACTACTCTTCGTCGTGGCGCATCACCCACGCCAGACGGCCGATGCCGCGAAAGTAAATGAGCGTCGCAACCACCAGCGCCGGTGTCGCCAGCGTCGCCGCGAACGGGTGAAGCCCTCCTAGCCAGACTCCTGCGCTCGTCGCAATCGCTAAACTTCCGCCAGCAACGACATAAAACACAAGCCAATGCGACAGTGTCGCCATCGCCCGACCGAAGATCGTCGGCACGAACAGCGCGAATGGCGACGATGCCTCGAGTTGCGATAGAAGCACCAGCGGCGTAAACAGCCATGTGCTAGCGGCGATCAGCGGCAACCGCAGCAGCGGATCGGCCCCCTGCGCTAGCAGCCAGCCGGGCAAGCCCGAGACGCTCAGAGCGACGAGCAGATAGAGCGATTCTCCGAACCACTCGATCGGATTGCTAGCAGGCCACTCGGCGACCGTGTCGCTCCCTTCGGAACTCTCGGTAACGATCGCGATGCCCATCGCCGCTAAATACATGCAAGCACCAAACGCCGTCATCGCCGCGAGCGCGAGAAAACACATGCCAGCGATTGCCGACATGGCGCCGAAACCCAACGAGGCCTGCATCATCGTCCCGACTGACCACACGCCCACGAGCCATGCAATGATGAGAAACGCCGAATTGGCCCAGACTCGCGACCAAAAACCGGTCGATCGCGCGATCTTCAACACTCCCTGCACCGTCGGCCGCCTCGGTGGCGTCGGTCGCGCGCGGCGGTCGGTTGCTACGCGGGCGATCCGCCGCGCCAACTCGGCTTCGTCGATCGCCTGGTAACCGTTCACGGTTCGATTAGGGAT
>JBGSRO010000073.1:0-4805 GCA_041737535.1 Pirellulales bacterium
AGCGGGCGCCGCCGACGATAGGGGAGGGCGACGCTCCTGCGGAGCCAGGCGCTGGTTGCCGCTTCCGGCTCGGCAGGAGCCTAGCCCTCCCGAACCACATTCCGAATTCCCCAATCCGAACTGACACCATGCCCCTCGAAACCACCACCATCATCTTCGAAGCGCTGGTCGGCATTGCGCTCTTCGCCCTGGTGCCGTGGGCCCATGGCATGATGCGAGCCATCAACGCCGTCGAAGCACGGCTCGCCAGCGTCGAAGCGAAACTCGACGAGCGACAGAGTCAACAGTCGATGCTAAGTGAATTGAACTCGCGGGTGACGCACGTCGAAGTCGCGCTCGCGCGGCTGGAGTTGTAAGTTGTCAGTCATCAGTTGCGCAAGTCATTCCCGCGCAGGCGGGAATCTAGACTCGACACGTTGCCTCTGGATTCCCGCCTGCGCGGGAATGACGTACACCTCACCGAAAACTGAAAACTAAGAACTAAACACTAGCAACTACAAAATGTACATCCGCGACCGAATCAAAGAACTCCGCCGTGTGCGGGCCAGTGAGCTGCGCCCCAACGCGCGCAACTGGCGAACCCATCCCGACGCGCAACGCGATGCGCTGCGGGGAGTGCTTGCCGAGGTCGGTTATGCCGACGCGCTGCTCGTTCGCGAAGGGGACGATGGCGTGCTGGAGATCATCGACGGGCATCTGCGTGCCGAGACGACCCCCGAAGCAATGGTGCCGGTGCTGGTGCTCGATGTCTCGGCGGCCGAAGCCGACAAGATTCTGTTGACGCACGATCCGCTGAGCGCGATGGCGGGGCGGAACATCGCATTGTTTGCTGAACTCGCCTCGGAGTGCGAAACAAGCAGCGACGCCGTCGCTGCGATGCTCGATGGAGTGATTCGTGCCGACGCGCCGACGCCGGTCATCGAGCGTCCCGAGATCGAAATCCGCGAATGTTATCAGGTCGTTGTCGAATGCGATGACGAGCTGCAACAAGAAGAAGTCTTCGAGCGGATGCGCGGCGAAGGTTTCAAGTGCCGGCTGCTGACGTTGTAGCAGGGAGCGAGGAGCAGGGAGCAGGGAGACTAGAATCCGTCTGCTGCTTTCGTTCTGCGCCCCAGCGCTGCTCTCAACCCATTTTTCGTACTGATTGTCTGTCTCGGTTTTTCTCCCTGCTCCCTGCTCCCTGCTCCCTGCTCCATGAAATACACCACCACCGTCAACTGTCCCGTCTACGATTCGTTCCGCGTCCAGCAGGTCGCTGGCATGTTCGATGTGCCGATTGCTGAGCGTTCTTGCGAAGAATTCACGGCCGAACTTCCCGATGACAACGACTGGCAAATTGGATTGATTGTCGGTCCCTCGGGAAGCGGCAAGACGACTATCGCCCGCGAGGTCTTCGGGCACACCGACCAGCAACACGATTGGCCGCGCGATCGCGCGGTGATCGATGGCTTCGGTGACCTCGGCGTACGCGAAGTCACGAACCTGCTCACGGCCGTCGGTTTCAGTTCGCCTCCATCATGGATCAAACCCTACCACGTGCTATCGAACGGCGAGCGATTTCGGTGTGATTTGGCGCGAGCGTTGTCGAATGCGGATTTCGGAATGCGGAATGCGGATTCTGCCGCGGAACATTCCGCATTCCACAATCCCCATTCCGCAATTCCCCCCGTCGTCTTTGACGAGTTCACCAGCGTTGTCGATCGCACAGTCGCTAAGGTCGCGAGCGCCGCCATCGCGCGAGGCATTCGTAATGGGGCGATACCAGTGAGGTTCGTCGGCGTGACTTGTCACTACGACGTGGCCGAGTGGCTCGCGCCCGATTGGGTACTCGATATGGCAACCGGAAAGCTAACCCGGAGGCGTCTTCGGCGACCCGACATCCGGCTCGAAATCCATCGGACAGGTCGCGACCTCTGGCCCACCTTTGCGCGTCATCACTATTTGAGTGGTTCGCTGGCGAAGCAGGCGCGATGTTATGTCGCCACTTGGAACGACACGCCCGTTTACTTCGCGGCAACGTTACCGATGATCGCCTGCCGGGGGCATCGTCGGTTTACCCGCGTCGTCACACTCCCCGACTTTCAAGGCATCGGCATCGGCATGACATGCACCGAAGCGATTGCCCAGCTCTATCGCGACGAGGGCTATCGCATGAGCCTCATCAGCAGCCACCCGGCACTCGTGAGGCACTGCCAACGTTCATCGAAATGGAAAACGCGTAGCGTGAAGAAAATGGGCCAGTCGCCCAGTCGCCACCGCGCGTTCGACAATTATCGCAACAGCCGCGGCAGGTGTGTGGTGAGTTTTGAGTATGTGGGAGAGGGGTGAGTTATCAGTTGTCAGTTGTCAGTTATCAGTTGTGAGTTATCGGTCGATGATCGGACACCGTCATTCCCGTGCAGGCGTGAATCCAGACGGAAAGCGTTCAATCTAGATTCCCGCCTGCGCGGGAATGACGCATCTCTTGTGAACAACTGACAACTGACAACTAAATGACTCCAGAAACAAAACGACAACTTGCCGCACTGCTGGCGATTGGCTGTGACATCGAGAAGTCTGCTGATTTTTGTGGCGTCGTGGTTGCGGACTTGTTGAGTGAACTCGAAACAGATGTCGCATGGCAGTACGACCTCAAGCGAGCTGTGGCAGGATTCGAGATTCAGCATCTGCAAAAACTGCAAGCCGCCTCGCGCGACGAGAAGAATTGGAAGCTGAGCCAGTGGTGGCTCGAAGGGCGCTGGCCCGATCGCTATGCGCGCAAGGCCGATGTGGTGACGACTAGCGAATTGACCAAGTTCGTCGCCACGATTGGCGAGATTCTTGGCGATGAAATCACCGACAACGAGTTACGTGACCGAGTGCTTGCCAAACTTGCGGCGACTGAGATTTAGTCACTCACCGCTTGCGGCTCAGCCGCGAGCGGCTGACCTTGAGGGAGTTGTTTTGCACGAGCTTATCCGGCAATCGCACAAACGACGGAAACTTGGGCGGATGGTCGCTCAAGCGACGCGCGAGCGGGTCAATTCGCGACCAACTGCTCCTTCTCGCGACGTCGATCTGGTGGCGTGGGGAGAGCGAATGTTGCCCGATCACTTTACGCGTCCTCCGTCGAAAATGCATCGCTGGCTCGCGGCGAAATTGCACACCATCGACAGCAGTCGTGGTCAGCGCATCAACGTCGTCGGTCCGCGTGGCGGGGCGAAGAGTACGCTCGCGACGCTCGCCTATGTGCTGCGTATGGCGGTCGAGCGGCGCGAGCGTTACCTCTGGATCGTCAGCGACACGCGGCGGCAGGCGGAGTTGCACTTGCAGAATGTCAAAGCCGAGCTGGAAAGTAACACACAGCTCGCCAAGGCTTACCCCCAAGCGACGGGGCGTGGTGGGCGGTGGCAGTCGGGGTCGATCGCACTCGCGAACGGTGTCGTTATCGAAGCGTTTGGCACAGGTCAGAAAATTCGCGGGCGTCGCCACGGTGCCCATCGGCCCACGCTCGTTGTGTGCGACGACCTCGAAAACGACAACCACGCCCGCAGCGCAACGCAACGGCACGCGAGCCGCGAGTGGTTTCACGGCGCGCTGTTGCACGCCGGAACGAAACATACCAATGTCATCAACCTCGCCACGGCGCTCCATCGCGACGCGCTCGCGATGCGACTCGCTGCGAGCGCCGGCTGGCAATCGCGGACGTTTCGCGCCGTCGAACAGTGGCCGACTAACAACGAACTTTGGCTTGAGTGGGAGCGCATCTATACGGCGATGGAAAACCCTCACGCCATCCGCGATGCCGATGCGTTCTACCAGCGAAACAAAAGCGCACTCGACGAAGGGGCGACGCTGTTGTGGCCCGAGGTCGAAGATTTGCTCACGCTCATGAAGCTGCGTGTCGAGTCGGGGGGGACCGCTTTTGAACGCGAGAAGCAAGGCCGGCCCGTGAATCCCGCTGGCTGTGAATGGCCCGAGCACTATTTCGATGCCGACATCTGGTTCGACAAATGGCCCGATGAGTTGCTGATGCGTGTCGTTGCGCTCGATCCCAGCAAGGGAGCCAACAGCCGACATGGCGATTACTCGGCTTTTGTCATGCTGGGCATCGATCGGCACGGAGTGCTGTATGTCGAAGCCGACCTCGCGAGACGGGCGACGACGCAAATGGTTGCCGATGGCACTGCACTGTGTCAGCAGTTCGCACCACAGCGATTCGCCGTCGAGGCGAATCAATGGCAAGAGCTGCTCGCCGGCGAGTTCGTTGCCGCCTTCGCAAAAGCAAAGCTAGCGGGCCTGACGATCAACACCATTACCAACTACACGAACAAACAAACCCGCATCCGCCGACTCGGTCCATACCTCTCGATGCACGGCATTCGCTTCCGTCGCCACTCGGTGGGAACCGACCTGCTGGTCGAACAGCTTCGCGACTTCCCGCTCGGCACCCACGACGACGGCCCCGACGCACTCGAAATGGCGATTCGCATCGCCGGAGAGATGAGCGGTGCGAATTGCGTGAGTGACCGGCTGGGTGATCGGTTGGTGATGGATGTCTGAGTTGTCAGTTGCCAGTCGCCAGTGATCAGTTTCAAGTCATTCCCGCGCAGAGGCTGTGAATAAATGGGACTGGCTCCGTGGCCGAACAAAGCGTGGAGTTCGACCGGGTGTTTTCCACGGTGCCTGTCCCAATACTGTTCGGCACAAGAATTGCGCCACGCCATTGAGGCAATATACACAGTTTAAGTGGAGTTGCGCCCTGTGAGTTGATCGCGCATAATTGGCGGCATGGGCGCGAAAGCTAAACCAAAAATCAAAGAATC
>JBGSRO010000091.1:0-17332 GCA_041737535.1 Pirellulales bacterium
GTCGAGCCCGACTTCTGTAAACCAATGCTCATTCGGTACACGACTCTCCGCCACCCGATCCCCACAGCGGGCGTTGCATTCCACGCAAACTACCGTAACCGCCACGCAACGCATTTCGTGCCGAACAGTATTGGGACAGGCGGGTTAAAGAATCTGAAGTTCACGCCCGAAGTGGTCCCGGGAGCGGCGTCCCCTTCGCGAGCGATCAGCGCGAGCGCCGACCCACGCCCCTCTGAAAAGATGCCACTGTCGTTGGCGCTGCTCACGCCCGTGCCGGTAAGGCCAGCGGGGAACGCCGTCTGCCCCGCCCCATTGAGTACGGGCGCGCCCAAGCCACTGAAGTTTACGCCCGCCGTGGTCCCAGGAGCGATGTCCCCCTCGCGGGCGACCAGGGCGAGCCCCGACCCACCCCCCTCAGAGAAGATGCCCCTGTCGTTGGCACCGGTCACGCCCGTGCCGGTGAGGTTGGCTAAAAACGCGCTCTGCCCCGCCCCATTGAGTACGGGCGAACCCAAGCCACCGAAGTTCACACCCGACATGGTTCCGGGAGCGTTGTCCCCCTCGCGGGCGACCAGGGCGAGACCCGCCCCACCCCCCTCGGAGAAGATGCCTTGGTCGTTAGCACTGGTCACGCCCGTGCCGGTGAGGCGAGCCAAGAACGCGGTCTGCCCCGCCCCATTGAGTACAGGCGAGCTAAAGCCAGTGCTACTGAAGTTCACGCCCGCCGTGGTCCCGGGGGCGTTGTCCCCCTCGCAGGCGACCAGGGCGAGCCCCAACCCACCACCCTCCGAGAAGATGCCCCTGTCGTTGGCACTGGTCACGCCCGCGCCGGTGAGGTCAGCGGAAAACGCAGTCTGCCCCGCGCCATTGAGTACGGGCGAGTTAAAGCCACTGAAGTTTACACCCGCCGAGGTCCCGGGAGCCATGTCCCCCTCGCGGGCGACCAGGGCGAGCCCCGACCCACTCCCCTCCGAGAAGATGCCCCTGTCGTTGGCACTGGTCACGCCCGTGCCGGTGAGATTGGCCAAAAACGCGGTCTGCCCCGCCCCATTGACGACGGGCAAGTTGAAGCCACTGAAGTTTACGCCCGCTGTGGTCCCCGGAGCGACGTCACCGGTGAGGGCACGGGTTTCGTAGGTGACCGTCGTCGCCCGCGCTGTGTTGGCGAAGCAACACAACAACAGCACCGAGCCCAGAGTGGCGAACTGCGTCGCCCGGCTAATCAAAACAGAAATCATTAGCGGAACTCTGTCAGTGAAAGAACGAGGAACGAAACAATCAATAGGGTTAGCCTAACAGCAACGAACCAGCCCGCCGGCGACGTGCGCAGGCGCACGCGCCGACCGACGCCAGACCGGCCATTAGCAACGTGCCCGGCTCGGGTACTTGATTGCCGATAGAAGCGACCGCAGCCGCCGACTGGCCGAAATGACTCCGCCAAGCATTGTAGTCGGCGATTCCGACAAGGTTCTCGGCCGCGGCTGGGTCGCGGTTGAAAAGGGCCGAGCCATCTGACCCGAGGTTGTCGCGGAAGAGGGTATAGTCGGCGGCGTCGACTTTGCTGTCGCCATTGTAATCGCCGATCACGCCATTGCCCGGCATGTCGGCACCATAATTCAGAAACAGGTTATTGCCATCGGAGGTTATGGTAAACGCGGCAAGTTCTTCCAAACTGGTAAAGCCGGTAACATTGATCATGAACTTGTCGGCCGAAAAACCGCTGATACCTTGTGTCGTAGTGGCAATTTTCCATTGGAATTGCGCATCGGCCTGAAAGTTATCGAGTTCTCCTGGCGTGTTCGAGGCAGTCAAGCTGACCACATCAAGTACAAACGGATTTGCCACCGTCGATTGGATGGCCAGCGAACCATCGATTGCTTGTAAGTCCCAACCGACCGCTCCGCCGGCGACACCAGAGGCGTCATTCAATTCAAACTGAAATGTCCCCCCTGATTTCCAAAACGTATTGCCGGTCGTTAGTGTACCCGGGCTCGCCCCGGGCGCAATCGTGCCATTCGCGTCGACTGTCACGTGACCATTGATGGTTCCATTCCCACCCAATAGACCATTCGCACTTACATCGCCGTTGATAATGCCGTTGTTGATGAAAGTTCCCCCAGAGGCAACTGTTACGCCACTCGGGACGGTAGTCGTTTGACCACTTTCGATCGTCAGCGAAGCACTGACAGTCGCACCACCGAGATCGGCGATAAATGTGCCATCGCTATAAAGCCCATTAGCACTGTCAAAAAGCGTCACTTGATAGGCAAACTGCCCCTGATCGTTCAAAGCATGACGCCGTCCATCGCTGCCATTGGCACCACTCCCGGCAAATTGAAAATCATAGACCGTGCGAAACTCGCCCGGCGCGACTTCCAATTGTTGTCCCTCGCGTAAGATCAATTGGTTTTGGCCGAGTGGATCGAGGGCAAAGAGTGCCGAATCGTTAGCGGTCGTGATTCCTGTTCCCCCGACAGTACCCCGAAACACGAGTTGCCCCTGTGAATTAGAGGTCATATCGTACGCATTCGGGAGCAGCGCCGTATAAACCACTCCGCTGTCAACCGCAAAGCCAGGGGGCAGGTTGCCGGTCCGGGCAAGTAACCTTTGAAAACCGGGCGTGCCGTACCAAATGCCCGAATTATTCGCGCTTGTGACTCCCGTTCCGGTCAACGATCCTTTAAACGCAATTTCGTTGGTCGCGCTAATCATCACGGTATCGCCCGTAAAGCCTGAAAACTGAGCCCCTAAGCCGCCGATTCCAGGGGCAAAACCTCCCTGGCGAGCGAGGGGTACAAGGTCCAGAGAGTTTGTTCCGGTCCAGATGGCTGTCGATTGTGTCCCGCCACTGTTCCGGGTGCGTCCCCAAAAGGCGACTGCGCCTTGATTGTTGATCGAGACCTTTGTGGAACCGAGCTGGAAGAAATTCACGTCGGCGGCCATACCTGGCGCGTGGCTTCCTGTTCTGGCAATGATGCTGGTGGGCCCCGCTGCGCTCGAGGTTGCCAGGATCCGGTCGTTCGAAGTATTGACTCCGGACCCAGCTATTGCCGCATGATAGAAAAACAGGCCATCGTCATTCATGGCAGGGGTAATACTCGTTGTCCATGAGCCGCTATTGGCAATTGTTATTCCCCCCGGAAGCGTTGACCCTGCGCCAATCACGTGCTGCAAGTCGCTGCCGGTTGTCGTCTGATAAAAAAGCGCCGGCAGCGTTGTTGCTCCAACTACGTAGTAACCTTTGAGGCCCGTATTCCCCGAGGAACCAATCCAAAAATTTGTTGCATCGATGAATGACAAATTATTGGCGGGAGTGATGCCCGGAGCTGGATCGCCCGAGCGGGCCACGTGCGTATTCGTCCCCCCCTCGCTGTACCGGAAAACCCCTGAAATACCGGTGCCGGAGTTGTATCCAGAGATGAGAATATCTCCATTGTCACCCAGATTGGCCAAGTGGGTCGTCGCAGTGAAACTGGAGAAAGGGACACTCTGCGTCGGAATCAACGTGGTGTTCGTACGCATCACCGGAGTAATGCCGCTAGGGGTGCCACTCCAGACACCAGTATTGTTACTGCTGAATACTCCTGATCCTGTCAATCGAGCACCAAACGCAACGTTGCCCGCATCACTTATCGCGGGGACACCAAAACCGGCACCTCCTAGCTCGAATTCGATGCCGGCTCCGAGTCCAGGGGAAGTCCCACTGTGACCTGAGATGGCCACCGGAAGACTCACCACTGTTGCGTGGGCGACGAAGCTCAAACCAGCAAAGATGCATCCTAGTAGCAAGGTCGCCGCGAACGAGGAATGTTTTACGAAACCGTCGGCGCGCCAAAGAAAACATCGAGTTGTGGTGGGCATTCGGGTGTCACTTAAGTATTTTGTGGAGCCTAAAATCTTATCGAGAACTTCAATCACTTGCTTGCAGCGATCGGCAAGCCGCATGCTGCGATTAGTGCCCGAATTAGACATCCGCTCGTCGGACACCGTCAAGCAACTGTCAGCCTATCTTCGCAAGAATTTCCGAACAAGAACGGAGGCCGCCAATCATCACCAATGGTGTTTGCCACCCAGTTGCGCCGTTTGGCGTGCTGCGTATGTTGCTCGTTCGGAGCTATGTCTCCGTTTACTCAACTCATTTTGTCGCATGCAAATCCTTCAAACCGCTTAGTTTACAGGCGTTTTACGAAATGTGATGCGACTTTATTCGGGATGTGTTGGCCGATGTGTTTCACGAAAAGCGACTTTATGCACTAAGGCGGCTGGTATGCTTTCATAGGACGTTATGGGATGGCTGGCCAACAACTTCCTTTCTTCGATCGCGATATTTTTCACAAACGACCGGGTGCCATTTGAAAATCGGTGAGCTAAGGAAAAACCGCCACGACGCGGCGAGCGCCACGAGCACAGCGAAAAAGCTCACCAATGTATGCTGCTTATTGACACCCTTGCATCAGAGACTCAACGACACCAATACTGTTCTCAATGGCAAAACAGCCATCTTATTGAGTTTTCGAGGTAAGTACGCGCGCGAAGATCAATCGACTTGGCCGTTCACTGCTGGTTCTGATCGAGAGCGGTCGCGCCAATTCCGCCGTGTACTTGGCGCTCGTTGCGTCGTGGCGGTTAACTGAACTACGACCAGTAGAAAATGTCGGGGCAGTTTGCAAAATCGGGAAGTTAATTCGCGGGCGTTCCTAATGGTCGACGGATTGCGGGCCTCATGTGCCTTGTGGATTTCTTGGTTGTAGCAGATCGAAGGCGAGATTTCGACAACGATTTTTGGCCGGTACGCCAAGGTAGCTGCCGAGCGATTATTCGATCAACAAGCCGCTGGGCACGCTTATTTTCGACTGCTGTTTGCTCCCGCCCAGTTGGCGACGGTGACTACATACTTTGCGGTGGGTTGGCCTACAATAGGAGAGAATTAACACACCCCCACAGCGGAACGATTTCGTGATCGACGATTACTCTGTCTCGGTCGAGTATCCCCTGTACCTTTGGCTACTGGCGATCACGCCGTTGCTGTGGTTCTTTAGTCGCGGTAGTTTGCGAGCGCTCGGCCCGATGCAGCGTCCGTTGACGCTGCTCCTTCGCACAGGCGTGATTGTCTTGATCGTGCTGGCGCTGGCCGACTTACAGCTCGTGCAGCAGAGCCGGCGGCTCACGGTGCTCTATTGTCTCGATCAATCGCTAAGCATTCCCGAAGACCAACGAGCCGCGATGCTCACCATCGTCAACGCCTCGATCGACACTCACCAGTCCGATCGAGACGAAAACCGCGCTGGAGTCGTGGTCTTTGGCGCGGACGCGAGTGTCGAAGCGCCGCCGCTGGGCATGTTCGGTAATCTCGATCGCATCGAGACGCCGGTCGATGCCGTTCATACCAACTTGTCGGCCGCACTCGAAACGGCGAGGGCGACCCTTCCGGCCGACACCTCGGGTCGAATCGTCCTCATGACCGACGGCAATCAAACCCGCGGCGATGCGTTGTCAACAGCGCGGACTCTCGCCGACAGCGGGATTAGCATCGACGTGGTGCCGGTGGTTCTACAACAAACGAGCGACATCTCATTCGACAAGCTGACGGTGCCCGCCAACGTCCGCAAAGGAACACCCTTCGAGTTGAGGTCGGTGCTGAGCGTGTCGGGAGCCGACCCGCTGAGCGAGGTCAAGGGCCTCGTGCGTATCACCCGCAAATCGTCGGGTCGCGAAGAAGTTATCGCTGAGCAGCCAGTGACGTTACCGGCTGGTAAGTCGGTGCTCACGATCCGTGAAACGCTTGAAGCGAGCGGCTTTTACACCTACGAAGCTCGCTTCACGCCCGACGATCGCCGCGACGACAAACAGTCGCGGAACAACAGTGCGACCGCATTCGCCTATCTCGAAGGCAAAGGGCGGGTGCTGTTGATCGAAAATGCCGCTCATCCGGGCGACTTCGACTTTCTCATCGAGCAACTCCGCCTGGCGGAGATCGAAGTCGATCTTCAAAATACCAACCAACTGTTCACATCGCTCGCTGAGCTACAGCCTTACGACTGCGTCGTGCTGGCAAATGTGCCACGTACGACACTTCGTGGCGATTCGGATGTGGTCATGTTCAGCGACAACCAAGTGAAAATGCTGGTCGAAAACACGCGCACACTCGGTTGCGGATTGATCGTATTGGGTGGGCCCGATAGTTACGGCGCCGGGGGTTGGGCGGAGTCCGAGCTCGAAAAGGCCTTACCGGTCGACTTGCGAATCAAGAACGCCCGCGTGGTGCCCGTGGGGGCGCTCGCGCTCGTTATCGATCGAAGCGGTTCGATGGCGGGGCAGAAAATGAGCTTGAGCAAGTCGGCGGCTCAGGCGGCGATTCGCTCGTTGGGACCACGCGATTTTACTACGGTTGTTGCGTTCGACTCGGCACCGACCACTGTGACACCGCTCCAACGGGCCGCGAGTCCCGAGCGGATTGCTGCCCAAATTGGCCGCCTCTCGGCTGCGGGGGGAACCGATATGTACCCCGCTTTGGATCAGGCTGTTCGCTCGCTCGCCGGGTGCGAAGCATCGGTCAAACACTGCATCGTGCTGACCGATGGCCAAACCCCCGACGGCGGTTTTGCGGCACTCGCCCAGCGCGCCGTCCGAGACAAAATCACGATCACCGTGGTGGCGATTGGTGCCGACGCGCAAATACCGCTACTCACGAATCTCGCGTCGCGGGCGGGGGGGCGGTTTTACGCAGTGCGGAGTCCGCTTGCCGTACCACGGATTTTCATGAACGAAGCCCGCCGAGTCGCGCGGCCGCTGGTGAAGGATCTCGATCCAAAAGTAACACCCCAGGTGGCGACCAATCACGAAATCTTGAGTGGCATCGATGGTTTTCCCACCGTCGGTGGCTTCGTACTGACAACGGTGAAAGAGAGCCCGCTGGTTGAGGTCGTGCTCCGCTCGCCAGTTCCAGTCAACGACGAAAACAATGTGTTGCTCGCGACGTGGAACTATGGGTTGGGAAAAGTTGCCACGCTGACGACCGACGCGGGCAATCGTTGGACGACGGACTGGACCAACTGGAATGGCTATTCGCCGTTCTTTTCGCAACTTGTGCGCTGGTCGATGCGTCCCACCGGCAACTCCGATCGCTACACGATCAACACACGCGAAACGGGCGATGGCACCACAACCGTGGTGATCGATGCCGTCGACGACGATGGTGATTTCCTGAACCTCGATGCCAGCATGGTCGCCTCAGTCGTGCGTCCCAATAACGAGGCTGTTCCGCTCATCATCGACCAAGTGGCGCCGGGCCGATATATCGGCACGTTCGATTCGCAAATGCCGGGGAGTTATTTGGTGGCGGTAGCGACGGGGCGCGGCGAAAACATGTTGCGGACCGGCGCGAGTGTTAGCCAAGGAGACGAATGGGTAGCTCGCCAAACGAATTTGCCGCTGCTCGCAACGCTCGCCGGGCTCGAGCCGAGCGGTGGCAAACCGGGTGTGCTGGTCGGAGGTACAAACCCCCAGCCACTCAGCGAGCAAGCCAACGACGTGCGCGAACTGACCGACCCCACGGTTTTCGATCCCTATCGCCGCGATCTGCAACCCGCCAAGTCGGTCGACTCGGTTTGGCCCATGCTGGTCGTACTCGCAACGGTTCTTTTTCTTGGCGACGTTGCCGTGCGTCGGATACAAGTCGACTTGCGTGCCACACGCGATAAACTCATGTCGATCGTCGCGCGCGTTTTTTGGCGTAGGCCGGTGGCGGACACTCCCGCGACGCTCGATCGGTTGCGTGCGCGCAAGGCAGCGGTTCAGCAGCAACTATCCGAACAACGCTACGAGCCCACGGGCGAAGCGACTCCGATCGCAGTGTCAACGACTCGAGCGACCACAGCAATCGCATCGTCGGCAACACGTTCGCAACTTGCCCAAAACGAGCCATCCGGCGAGCAGCTCGACGAACCGCCCGTCTCGTATACAGAGCGATTGATGAGAGCGAAGCGCGCCGCGACCCGACAGCGCGAGTCGCGCGACTCAGGAGATGAGTCGACATAGCGTGCGTCGGTCAGCGTGCGAGGTGGTGTTGCGTGCAGTGCAGCGACTGGCGACGTTGGCACTTTCGCGCCCTTTCTCGTGAAAACTCAATTGTTTACGCTCGTGGTTTACTTCAGCCCTCACCCCTCAGTGCTTACCTCGTTTCATGTCCGAACCTTACTTTCAAAACAAATTCGCCCAACGTCTTGGCGGTTCTCAGTTCGGCAAAGGGACCGCGATCTATAAATTCGAAAAGATTAAACGGGCGAAGCGCAAAGCGATGGCTGATTTTCCCGAGCGCAAACTGCTCGACTTCGGCATTGGCGAGAACGAGGCGATGGCCGATCCGGCCGTTCGCGAAGTGATGGCCGCTGAAATCAACAAGCCCGAGAATCGAGGCTATGCCGACAATGGAATCGCGGCGTTCAAGGAGGCGGCCGCGCGATTTATGAAGCGTGAGTTTGGGGTCGTGCTCGATCCGACGACCGAGATCAACCACGCGATCGGGTCAAAACCCGCTTATGCGATGCTGCCAGCCTGTTTCATCGACCCGGGAGATGTGACGCTGATGACCGTACCTGGCTATCCGGTCGCCGGCACACACACGGCTTACTACGGGGGAATCGTGCATAAGCTGCCGCTGTTGGCCGCGAATCACTTCTTTCCCGATCTCGCGAGCATACCCGGCGATATTTTGCAGCACGCCAAGCTACTCGTTCTGAACTACCCAAACAGTCCCACTGGCAAGACGGCAACTCTTGAGTTCTACGAGCAAGTCGTCGAGTTTGCGACGGCGAACGAGATCGTCGTTGTGCAAGATGCGGCCCACGCGATGATTAGTTTCGACTGCGAGCCGCACAGCTTTCTCTCGGTGCCAGGTGCGAAAGAGGTTGGCGTCGAAGTTCACAGTATGTCGAAAGGCTTCGACATGATCGGCTGGCGAATGGGCTGGGTCTGTGGCCACGAGCGTATTATTAGCGCGCTGGCGACGGTCAAGGACAACAGTGACTCGGGTCAGTTCATCGCCATCCAAAAAGCGGCAGCGGCGGCGCTCGATGATGCGTCGATTCCGCTGCGAATTCGTGAACGATACCACCGCCGTATGAAGAAACTTGTCGCGACGCTCGCGAAATGTGGCTTCGCGTGCGAAATGCCCGGGGGGACTTATTTTCTCTATACCCCGGCCCCCAAGGGAATTGCGGGGGGGACCACCTTCGAAACGGCCGAGGTGGCCAGCCAGTTTCTCATTACCCAGCGGTCAATCTGCACTGTGCCGTGGGATGACGCAGGGGCGTTTTTGCGGTTCAGCGTGACCTACGAAGCCGACGGCGAAGCAGGAGAAGATGCGTTGATGGCCGAGTTGGCAGAGCGGCTGGGTGAGGTGGAATTTCTGTTTTGATCGGAATAATTGGCAATTCGCTTGGAGTTCGTCCTCAACGCGATTATTCTAAGGTTACCGGGCGGTGGTGCGCCCGCCCCATTCAGAACCAAACTCTTTTCGGGTCAATGACATGCGAATCGTCTTTCCGCTGCTCACTATTTTGCTCGCCCTTGTCGCGACAGTTTCGGCCCAGGCAGCCGAGCCAGTCGAGCCTGCTAAACGAGTCGAGTCTGCGAAAACCGTCGAATTGTTTGCCGCCATGCAAGACGGTACCGTCGAAGTTAAGTTCATCGCCAAGAGCGACCACGACGCGCGCGTGTTGATCACGAACAAAACGAATAACGACATCGAAGTGAAGTTGCCCGAGGCGTTCGTTGCCCTACCCGTGGTCGCACAGTTTGGCGGTCAAGGTGGTGGCGGTGGTGGATTGGGCGGTGGTGGTTTAGGGGGAGGCGGAGGCACCCAAGGTGCCGGTGGTGGATTCGGCGGTGGTGGCGGTGGTGTCGGTGGCGGCGGTATCGGTGGTGGTGGCGGCGCGTTTAGCATTCCGGCCGAGCAAGTCGGCAAGCTCAACGTCGCCATTCTCTGTCTCGATCATGGTAAAAAAGATCCGAGCTCGAGCAAGCCTTACAAAATTCACCCCGTCGACGCTTACGTCGACAAGCCCGAAGTCGTCGAACTGCTCAAAGCTTTCGGTCGAGGCGAACTCGAACACCATTCGGCCCAAGCCGCCGTGTGGCACATGCAAAACGAAATGCCTTGGCAAGAACTTTCCGCGAAGCTCACCGGCACGGTGCGCAGCATTTCGCGGCAGCCCTATTTCTCGCGAGCCCATCTCGAAGCGGCCTACGCCTACGTCGGCGAAGCCCAACGGCGTGGCGCGATGGCCCCGAAAGAGCCAACTGCGAGCGAAACCTACCACACGGGCCCTGAGTCAGAGTAACCGACGTTGAGCCGCTGTCGTAGCGTCGTTACGCGGCTTCGCGGAGTGTTGTCGTTCGCAATTCGGCGAGCAATCCGCGTACTTGCGTCTTGAGTTCGTACCGTTCGCTAGACCAGCCGATTTCGAGTTCTTCGTACAACTGTTGCTGCCGGTTGAGCTCTTGTTCGCGACCGACGAGCCTGATTGCTTGCGACTGCAAATCTTCTTCGCGGCGAATCGCCCACTCGCGGAGTTGCTCGCGCCCTCGCGAAAGTTCTGTGTGTTCGTTGGCTAATTCGATCTGCAGTTGCCGCAGTTCGTTTCGCTTGGTCTCGATGTCGGCCAGCGAAATCTGGTAATGGTCGGCGAGCTTTGCCCGAGTTTGCGAGAGCGACCTCGCCAGCGTCGCCGGTGCGAGCGCCCCAGCCAATTGCGACCAAGTCTCTTCGGTCGCAAGTCGCATTTCGAGCACTTCGCGCTGCGTGTTTTCGAGCTCACTGCGAAGCTGTGCGAGTGATTTTTCACGAACGTCGAGCGCCCGCTCGCGATCGTTCAGCTTGTTCTCGCGTTCCTGTTCTTCAGCGAGCCATTGCTGGCGATGGTTCGCCAATTCGCGGCGTTCGGCAACGAGTCGATCTTGTAGTTCGCTCCGCTCTCGTTCGAACTTCTTGCGTACGTCGGCCACTTGATTGGTTTGCTCAGTCAACAGCGCCTCGGCTTCGTCGAGATGCCGACTGCGAGCGGCAAAGATCGCGGCTTGCTCGTTGGCCTCAGTCAAGCGTTGTTCGATGATTCCGAGTTTCTCAAAACGGGCGAGCGAGGTCGAAATCTCTCGCTGGCGAAACGCAAGTTGCTGCTCGCGGGTGGCGAACTCAGCTTCCCGCTCGTCGAGTTCGTCGCGAAGTGCGGCGAGTTCCCGTCGCGCGACTTCAAGTTGTCCTTGTCCGTTGGCGAGGTCGTTGCGCTGTGCCTCGACAGCTTTTCGACGTTCGTCAAACGCCGCTTCGCGCTGGCGGAGTTGCGATTCGGATTTTGCCAGCTCATCTTGCTTCTTAGCGATGCACGCGCGGTCGCTGGCGAGTTGCTCGAGCTCGCGATGTCTGTCGGCTTGGCGAGTGTCAAGCTCACGCTCACGCTCACGTTGTTCGATGTTCGCTTGTTGTTCGATCGTCTCGGTCGAGGGCGAAAACTCGCCTTGCTCGACTCGATCGAGTTTCGCGGCGCGGTCGTCAAGTTTTTGATGTTGTTCGTCGAACCAGACGCGAGCAGCACGGAGCTTGGTTTCGATCTCGGCTTCTTGCGACGCCAAAAGCGCGCTGCGACGGTCAATATCATCAGCTTGCTGTTGGAGCTTTTCGGCGAGTTCGTTGGCGTGAAACGTGGTCGACGACCCGGCCGAAAAGTCGCATGGCAGCGAGGGCGCTTCGAGGTCGACCCCCGCGATTTCGGCAGTCGCCAAGACACGCTGCGCCCGCGCGGGGACGGGAACGTGAGCCCGGGCTAGCACATTGTCGTGCGGCTTATCGATTCGCGAACGAATCGATTCGCCTGGTCGGTCTTGATCGGTGAATTCGCTCGCCACGGTATTCGCCCTTTGCGATGGGTCCGAAAGGTTGGCGCAATCGTTACAGATTGACACCTCGCCACAATCGAATTCGGACTTGCCAGCCTGTGACTTGAGACGAATCGGCGATTCGACGTTTTTCTATCCAGCTAGCTCGCTAGCGACGATAGCACAATCAGCGACAGTTCGGGTGGGCAGTTCCATCGCAAAGGTGCCAGTGACCCAGTGCCAGTCGAGACGTGCAACGTGGTTTCCCCCTGTTGAAACACGCCACTGGCGTAGCGGGTGCCGTGTCGGCTGGGAGAGACGATGGGACCGATGAGAGGAAACCGAATCTGGCCACCGTGATTGTGCCCGGCAAGCAGCAACTGAAATTTGTGTTGTTGTGCCCACGAAAACAAGTCGGGTGAATGCGCGAGCAATAGACGAAAAGTTGCGGTCGTGTTGCCCTCAAAAGTGTGGGGCGGGCCGGCGAACCAAGGTTGCTCGTTACCGACGATTTGACAAATCGACCCACCAATCGCGAGTTCAATCGGATCGCGTGCGACGTCGTGCCAGCCTTGCACCGTGAGCCGACGGCGGATTTCGTCGCAATCGACTTTCTTGTCGTGATTGCCCAGTACAAAGCAGCGGGCGTGTTTCGCATTCAATTCGGCCAGTATTTCATCGAGCCATTTCATGCACCCAGGGCGTTCGACGATGTCGCCAGTGAGCGCAATGAGGTCGGGCTCACAGCGATTCGCAGCCGCGACTATCGCGTGGTAGTAGCTCATCTCGACGCGGCCACTCATGTGCAAATCCGAAAGCTGGACAATCCGCAGTCCATCGAGATCGGCCGGCAATCCGCGAATCGCGAGACGCAGCTCTTCGAGTACCGGTTTCACGGTTTGATTGCCCGGCAACGTGCCGAGCCAGCGCGGGAACCCCGGGGCGAGCATCGTCGCGCGTGGCGACGGCAACTCAATCGGCCGCGTTTCGCGAGTAATCGATGCGACGAATCGCTCGGAATGTCGCAGTCGAAACAGGCGATGCGTTGCGGCGACGACTGCGATTGCGATGCAGGCGTATTCGTAACGATTGGCCGCCGAGATCCACGCCGCCGAGCACTCCCAGCCGGCGAACCACTGTGCCAGCCCCGGCACGATTGGCAGCCATAACAGCGGCAAGCCAACGAGTGAAGCGACGAGCAACAGCGTCACGGCATCGACCAAGAGGCGATTGAAATAGAACCCATGCAGTCGGTTGATCGCACCGATCCACAAAGCCGAGTGTCCGACCAGTGCCACCGCCAAGAGCACAAGCTCGACAACCACGTTCATGTTGACCCGCACCCAGCCGCTGCCTGATGTTCTGCCCAACGTCACGCTAGCATAGCTCACGCCGGACCGTTGGGAGCGATCATTCGTTCGACCGTTTCGAGCAGTTGTTCGGGTCGCCACGGCTTGAGCAGCACGAATTTCAGCCCTTCGCGACGGGCTTTGACGATCGTGTGCTCGGCGTCGTATCCAAAACTTGTCGTCAGCACCATTGGCACTGGCTCGACAATCGACCTTAGCCGCATCATCAGGTCATAGCCCGACATATCGGGCAATTTGATGTCGGAGATAATGGTGTCGTACTTCTGGCCTTCGGTCAAATTGCGAACCATAAAGATCGCCTCGTTGCCGTCGTGCGACGTCTCGACCACGCATTGGTATTTTTCGAGCAAGTCGTGGGCGTCGCTGCGAATGCTCTCTTCGGCATCGACCACCAACACCCTTCGCCCGGCAAGTATGGGGTGTTCTTCGGCCCGCGTCGCGGGGCGAGCCTCGGCCGGCATCATGTCGCGGCCAATGTCCTGAATCACACGCTTGATGTTGCGGGCGTTGCTTAGCACTCGATGCAATCGTTCGGCAATGGCGGGCTGGTCGGTACGGAAATTCTCGATCACACTCACCACATCGTTGAGAATCTCGTCGACCGGCATCGCCACGGCGCTATGAATCTTCTCAACGCTCGCGGCAGTCGTGGTCATTTTCTCGGCTTTGAGCAAATCGAGCGTATTGAGTGCGACGGCAATCTCGCGCGAGAAAATTTCGAGAAACTGAAGGTCGCTGTGGGTGAATCGTTGTGACTCGGGGCTTTCGACATTAAACGTGCCGATACACTCGTCGTGCAGCATGAGCGGCACGGTAAGCGAGCTGCGCGCGTCCTCGGCCCCCGAAAGATAGAGGCCGTCTTTGCTGGTGTCTTCGCACAAATAGCTCTTGCCGGTCGCGGCCACGTGGCCGGTCACGCCGTTGCCTTCGACTTCGGCAAACAGTCGTCGCTGCTCGGCTTCGGGTTGCATCCCTTCGGAAAGCAGTGGAACCAGTTCACCCGTTTCTCGATCGAGCGTGCGAATTTCGACGACATCGAACTGCAACACATCCTGCGTACAGCGGCGAATGTTGTCTTTCAGGAGTTCGATTCGCTCGTCGACGCCCATCTCCGCGACTTCGTCGGGCAAAATGTCGGCAAGTTCGACTCCCGCCTTATGAATCGCTTCGAGCTTCTGCTGTTGCAACACTTCGTCGGTCACATCGCGGAGAGTTACGATCAGGTGGTGAGCCGCGAGCTCGCCTTCGACGACCGGCACAGCATACATCCGCAGATAGCGGCTCTCGCCCGATCGCAGTGTAGCGGCGGTCGGTTCGCCCGAAGTCAGCGAAGCGTGCAGCGGACAGCCATCGAGATTCAGCCAGTCGGGCTGTCCCAACAGCGAGTAGAAATTGCTGCCCTCGACTTCGGCATGACCGGTCCACTGGGCAAGGCGACCATTGCCCCATTTAATCGTGTTATGCTCGTCGAGCAACAGCACCGCCTCAGGCATCGCTCGCAACACTCGCTCGTTTTGCAGCATACGCCCAACATCGAGCGAGTCGGAAAAATACTCCGCATCAGCAAACACGCCGGCGAACTCGCCCGAAGCCATCATCGCCAAGGCACGAAACGGCGACGACACGGTCACCACCTGCGCGACATCGGCCAGGCGATCGGCAAAACCAAACCGAGCGACGTTCGCACCCTGAACGAGCAGAAATTTTGGCCGCCCGACGGCGGGTTTCGCCTCGTTGGACGCCTGCATTGCGTCGGCCTCTGCCGTCGTCTGTGTCTCCACCACGGGCCTCAGTGTGCTTATTTACAGCGTGCGAATAGCGGCCGGGAGTACCGACAGTCCACCGGAAAGTCATTCTCCCACGCTCACCTCGAATGGCAAAATGAGCGAGTCGCGTTAGGGGGCGGGAAACTCAATTGTACGACTTTTCGTTAATCGTCACAACCAAAATTCGCGGGCAAAAGAAAAATCGAAAAATCGCAAGCGTTAGCCGCCACGCGGCCAATCACCCGCGACGACCGATTCATGCACGCCGCGAGCCTACCTCAAGGCAAGACTGAAAAACATGGCAGTTTCCGTTTTTCCTGCGCGGGGGGAATCAGATGCTTATCCCTATCTCATTTTTTTGCTTGGACGACCGTTATGCGATTCGGCCGAAGGCCTTTTTCACCGTAGCCTTGGGCATCGCCCAAGGAAAGTAGGGCGTGCCAAGAGACTTTGGCTGAAAGCCAAAATTAATCGATAGACCTTCGCGTTTAAATATTGCCTTCCGCAAAAAAACTCTGGCTTCTTGATTCCTAGGCGTTGCCCTAGGCGACGGTGCCGAAAGGCCTGTGGCCGAAACTCACTTGTGTATAAGCGACAGGGCGGGAACGACGTGTGACTCTTTTTGCGCCTTTTTCGATCAGCTCCCCAAGTCGTTTTTGATTCATTCCGATGGTTGCTTTGGCGACGCCAAGTTCAGCCGTTCGGCATCCCCTACGAAGCTCCGATAGTGTCTCTGAAGCTTCGCGGGATCTTCTCCCAACTCTCTCAACCGATTACAAGCCAACCATATCGTTGTTTTGTCTTCTAAAGGGCAAGTGGCAGCTTGGTTGTCGTGCTCGACCGCGCCGACGAGTGGCCTGCGTTGGGGTGGCGAGCGACTCGACAACGATCCGCCACGTACCGCCAGTCGGTGGGAAGCCCCAGCTGGGAATCGATATCGCTAACACGCGGATGCCATGCCGGAGGTGCCGGGGGACACTCATCCGCGCGAGCCGGGTCAAGACGAGGGACCGCTGCGGCTCGATTCGCTGCAACTTGAGAGCCAGTGGGAGGTTACGTAGAATGCACTGACGACGGTGAGTTGGTTGTCCCCGTTTGCGCCGAGGCCGAGACGACTGGCTAGGTCTTTCTCGTCAGACTCTTTCATTCCTGACGCCAAACCGGTTAATCCCGGCGCTTTCGCTGTCCCCGTTGCCCGGTCCAAAGTTGTCCCCACGCAACTTTCATCACGTTGAAATACTTACATTCGCGTTCGCTGCCGGTTATCATCTTTGCAGCGGAATCCACGACCGCTAAAAACGATTCAAACAATGCTGGGACAGGAGCCTGACTGCGATGCAGAGCACTTATTGCTGTATTTCGGAAATTGTATTTTCTCAAGAATGCGTCGAACTGAGAATTGATGGCGCGCGCCGATGCAAGATCGTAGATCTCGGCAACCCGTCGAACCGCGCGATGGCAGATGCAGCACTTGCAGCGTATTGCCGCGAACTCGAAGTGACGATCGAGAAAACGAGTGATGACATTGTCACAGCGATAATTTTTTCGCGGAAATAGCGAGGCTAGCTGGCCGTACAAGTCTGCGAAGCCCCTGGCCGTGTAGAGTAGCAATTATGGTCCGCTACAACAGAGGAAAACATTACGGCCGCACAAATGTTACTGCAACCGATAAGCCGCTGCGTAGTCGGGCGATACTTAGCCGTACTGTTGGTGGAATCGACACCGAGATTCTCGATGCGTTCTTCGATTTGTCCGAGCATCAATTAGACCAACTTTTCATTCTGTATCGCGAAAAGTTCGGGCAAGGCGCAACTGGCTACGCTCGCCGCACGTACCCGGATTGGAAAAAGGGGAAGGTACGCCTGAGTGGGCCAATTGCGGAGCGATTGTTAGACTTGGTCCCACGCGTTCTTGATGCTGAGGTTCGATACAACTTGACGAAGAAGCTCTGGGAGCAGTTTCGTAAGCAAGAACACAAACACATAAAGTGCTCCCCGGACGAATGGCGGAGCAAAGTCTTTCCGATTGTTGACGCACTAGTCGCAACAAGTGAAAGCTTTGAGCTTCCTCACGCGATCCAAAGTCGAATCAGATGGCTGTCAGAAGGCGATGCCGCCGCGGCACAACAATTACTTGCCGCGATCGAACAAGAAGAAGCGGCCATCCGGCTTACGTATCTGCATGAGAGATATAACCGAATCCTGTGGATGAGTGATCTTGAAAAGGGCGGCGTACTTGGGTTTGATTTGGTTTATTCACAACCATCACCCCCAGGAGTACGCCACCATGGCCGAGAGTACCAATGCGACAATCGAAATGCCAGCC
>JBGSRO010000093.1:0-9780 GCA_041737535.1 Pirellulales bacterium
GTCGAGCCCGACTTCTGTAAACCAATGCTCATTCGGTACACGACTCTCCGCCACCCGATCCCCACAGCGGGCGTTGCATTCCACGCAAACTACCGTAACCGCCACGCAACGCATTTCGTGCCGAACAGTATTGGGACAGGCACTACGGATGATGCAACTTGGCGGGCCAAAGCCAATGCGCCGTAGAGCCAGTCCCATTTATTCACAGCCTCTACGGCGTGCTGTAGGGCGAGCGTGGTCGCAATTCCGACGCAGCCGGGTTGGGCCTTGGGCGAAAGTCCTGCGACCGGGCGTTGGGGCCGAGTTGCACTGCGCGGTCTTGGGCCTTGTAGCCCATTTGATTCATGAAATCGACGAGGCTGATCGTTTCGATCCCCTTCGAGCTGGCGTCTTTGGTCATTTTTTCCCAGGCGGTTCGCAAGGGAGCGTCGTTGGTGCTTTCGGGGAACTCGCCCAGCACGAGGTAGCGCGTCTCAACCGACATTTCGCCTTGAACCTTGCCATCTTTGTCGACATAAGCGTCGACGATGCCGCCGTTCAGGCTCACGAGATCGCGGGCCTGGGTCATGTCGTCGCGGCCGTCGCCGTTGAGGTCGATCTTGCCGGTAAAGGCGAAGTGCAGTTCTTGGCCACGGTGCCAAACTTGGCTAAAGATTTTATCGCCCGGCAGAATCGGATTGCGGGGGTCGTCTTCGGTAACGACCGCTTCGGCCATGTGGTCGGCGAGGATCTTGGTGACTTCAATCTTGCCCTTCGGCTCGGCCTGAGCGACGTCGCTGGAACTGGTGTCGACCACAGCAAACGTCACTTGGCGGCGCACGCTGTCGGCTTCGCCCAGGTTAATCCAAACGGTGCTGTTAGCTTGATTGACGTACTTTACTTCACCGTCGGGGACTTCGAAGCTGGGGTCATCGCGGGCGATGAGCGTCTTTTGCTTGTCGATGGTCCGCTGCATCGCAACGATGTCGGAATTGAGTTTCGAGATATCGTCGCTCAACTTCGTCCGCTCGGTATCGAACTTGGTCCGTTGCTCGGCGAGCGTTTTGGCGAGCTGTGCCTGTTCTTTTTCGAGCGAGGCTCGCTGCTGATTGAACTTGTTGCGTTCGCTGGCGGCGTCTTGCTCGACTTTCTTCAGTTGAGCCTCGAAGCCGGCGATCTGCTTCTGCTTCTCGGTTTCGATCTGCAGCAGCCTTTCTTCGAGCTCTTTGATTTTGGATTTGTCGTTGGCTTGGTCGAGGGCGAATTTTTGGTTCTCGGTGAACATGATTTCGAGTACCCGGCGGTACTTTTGGTCGGCTTCGCCGAACGTGCCGGCATATTTGTCCATGTCGTTGTCGAATTGGTCTTTGACCGCATCGGCGTTGTCGAACTGACCGAAACCCATGTTTTGGCGGTAGGCTTCGTTTTCGCTCTGGAGCGATAACTTCGCGGCATTGGCGTCACCAAGTTGCGTTTTGGTGGTTTCGAGTTCTTTGACTGCGCCCGACCAATAGCTGAACATAAAGTACGTCGCTGCCATAAATCCAATGAGCAGGATCGTGAAGAAGATCAAAAAGATTTGGAGAGTTTGGTCCTGACCCTTGGCCATCGTGCGCTTCCTGTTCCTTAACGAGTCATTCTTGTAGTGCGGAGTCGGGAGTGACAGCGGAGCGCGTCATCACTCCACCTGCTTTTCTTCACAGCCACTCTTGCGGCATTTCGACGAGACAAAGGGAGACGCCAACACCGCACAGCACGTCAGCAACGGCGAGCGGTTTTGGACTAAACCAAGTCTATTCAGGGGATTAACGAGTGTCAACGAAACGCGTATAACCGGCCCGAGGGCCGCCATGATGGGGGCGATTTGTGTCGCGATTCTGCCAACAACTCCGATTCTAATGGCGAACACCCAGCGGAACTTGCCGCTCGACTCTTTTGATGATGACGCCGGGCAGAATCGCGCTCGCGCGCTCGCGGCTGGCCAGACGGCCTATATCGTCGACGCCCATTCGCTGATCTTTCAGGTCTTTCATGCCATTCCCGACATGACCAGCCCCAAGGGAGAACCGGTCAACGCCGTGTTTGGGTTCGTCCGCGACCTGCTATTCCTAATCGAAGAAAAGCGTCCCGACCGGCTCGTTTGTGCGTTCGACCCGCCTGGCGATACATTTCGACATGAGCTGTTTGCCGCCTACAAAGGCGAGCGGAGCGAAATGCCCAGTGAGTTACGGAGCCAGATTCCCAAGATTCGCGAGGTGCTCGATGCGATGGCGATTCCGGTGGTCAGTGTGGTCGGCTATGAAGCCGACGATGTGTTGGCGACGCTCGCGCGCGAGTGCAACGAGGTGGGGGTTCACTGCTATGTCGTGACGGGAGACAAAGATTGTCGACAACTCATCACCGACTACGTGCGGGTCTTCAATATTCGCAAGAACCATGTTTACGACACCAAGGCGCTCGCCGAAGACTGGGGGATACGCCCCGACCAAGTAATCGACTTTCAGTCGCTCGTCGGTGATAAAGTCGACAACGTGCCGGGGGTTCCCTTGATTGGGCCAAAAATCGCCGCTGACCTTCTCAATACTTACGGCGACCTGCAGGCGGTGCTCGATAGCGCCCAGAACATGAAGGGATCGAAACGGAGTCAAAACTTGCAAGAGTTTAGGGACCAGGCGCTGCTTTCGCGTAAGTTGGTCGCGCTCGACACTCGCGTACCGTTCGAGTTCGACTGGAAAACGGCAGAGCTAGGTGGCTACCAAGGCGGACGACTCGCAGATCTTTTCAACGACTTTGGCTTTCGCTCGCTGACCGACCGCGTGCTGAAATTGGCCGAGCACAAGACAGTGTCGAGAGATTGGGTAGCCGATTATCGAGTCGTTGCCTCGCTCGATGAACTAGCCGAATTGGTGAGCCGCATTCCGGTGGACGTGCCGCTGTCGGTCGACACCGAGACGACGAGCACGAGTCCTCGCGCCGCAAGGCTGGTCGGCATTTCGTTGGCATGGGTGCCGGGCGAGGCTTATTACATTCCCGTCGCCGGTCCACCCGGGGACACGGTGCTCGATCTCGACGCGACGATCGCACTGCTGCGTCCTTTGCTCGAATCGGCCGAAGTCCCCAAAGTGGGGCAAAACCTCAAGTACGATGCGATCGTCTTTCGCAATGTTGGTGTGGAACTTCGAGGCATTGCCTTCGACACAATGATTGCCAGCTATCTGCTGGACGCAGGCGAACGCAGTCATGGGCTCGACGAGCTGGCCGTCAAATACCTGAAACACGAGAACACCAAAATCAGCTCGCTGATCGGCAAAGGCAAACAGCAAAAGAGCATGGCCGATGTGCCGGTCGCCGACGTGGGAGCCTATGCGGGCGAAGACGCCGACGTGCCGCTCAGGTTGATGCCCCTGCTGGCCGAGCGATTGCAAGCCGAGGGGCTCGACGAGCTCAATCGCGATCTCGAAGTGCCGCTCGTCGGTGTGCTGGCGAATCTCGAATTTGAAGGCATCCGCATCGACTCGGGCCAATTGGGTAAGCTCAGTTTGCGTTATGCCGAGCGGCTCAAAGAGCTAGAAATCGAGATCGAAACGCTCGCTGGCCATCCGTTCAACATCGCTTCGCCAAAGCAGTTGGCCGACGTGTTGTTCAACGAGCTCAAACTGCCGGTCCTCAAGAAAACCAAGACCGGTGCGAGCACCGACGCGAGCGTGCTCGAAGAACTGGCCCCTCAGCATCCACTGCCGGCGAAGATCATCGAGCATCGGCAGTATGCCAAACTCAAGAACACCTACGTCGACGCGCTACCCCTGATGGTCAACGCCGACAGTGGTCGGGTGCATACGTCGCTCAACCAGGTGGTGGCCGCGACTGGTCGGCTGAGCAGCAACGACCCCAACCTTCAGAACATTCCTGTGCGAACGAGCGAAGGCCGCGAGATTCGGGCCGCGTTCATTCCGCGCGCCGAGGGCTGGCGGCTATTGGCGGCCGACTATTCGCAGATCGAGCTGCGCGTGCTGGCTCACTTCAGTGAAGACGAAACGCTCGCGACCGCGTTCGCGAACGATCGAGACATTCACACATTGGTCGCCAGCCAAGTCAACGGCATCGGTCTCGACGAAGTGACCAGCGACCAACGTCGCGCCGCGAAGGCCGTGAACTTCGGCATCATCTACGGGCAAAGCCCGTTTGGATTGGCAAAAGCGCTCGGCATCAGCAAAGAGGAAGCGGCCCGGTTCATCGCCGACTATTTTGCGAGATACCCGGGCGTCGGCGATTTTATGCACGAAACGCTGGCAACGTGCCGCCGCCAAGGCTACGTGAGCACGCTGTTGGGCCGCCGCCGGGCGATTGCCGGAGTGCGCGCGATTTCACCGCCGAAGGGTGCGCTGTTCGACAAACAGCCCCAGGTCTTACAGCTCACGATGCCTGAACGAACCGCCGTGAACACGGTGATTCAGGGAACGGCAGCCGACTTGATTAAACTCGCGATGCTGGCCGTCGACCGACGGTTGCGCGAAAGCCAGTTCGAAGCGAAGATGATTTTGCAGATTCACGACGAGTTGTTGTTCGATGTGCCGGCTGGCGAAGTCGATGAGCTAGCCCGACTCGTACGCGAAGAAATGCAGTCGGTCGCCGAGTTGCGCGTGCCGCTCAAGGTCGATGTGAAAGCGGGCTTAAACTGGGCCGAGTGCGATGTGATTGTGGATGCTTAGTTTTTTTGACGCAAAGGCGCGGAGACGCAAAGAAGCGCAGAGGCAAAGTGGTGAAGTCTGAACGCGGGCGGAGTGGTCCCAGGTTTGTTCGATAAGTAGAGATGACCTTCCTCAGTGAAGTTACAAAACAACGCAAGTGGCCGATCCGTGCTGATTTGACGACCAAAATGTTGATTCCCTATCTCCCTTCTCTGCGCTTCTTTGCGACTCCGCGTCTTTGCGTCGAATCTTTCCACTTTAGGCGAGCAAGTGGCGGCTGAACCCATCCTCATCGGCGTTATGTCGGGCATCGCCGGTGGCAAGAGTACCGTCGCGCGAATGATGAAAGGCTTGGGTGCCTCGATGATCGAAGCCGATCAGATCGCTCACGACGTGCTCGAGCAACCCGAGGTCGTCGATTTGATCGTTGCCCGCTGGGGCAGGGGGGTACTCAACGAGGAGGGGCGCATCAATCGACGGGCGATTGCCGATGTCGTGTTTGCTCCCGATGGCGAAGCCGAGCGCCGTTGGCTCGAAACGATTATCCACCCCCGTGTGCGCGAGCGAATGAACGAAATCATCGAGCTCGACGCGATGGCCGGGCAGCGGGTGTTCGTGATCGACGTTCCCTTGCTTCTGGAAGTCGGCTGGCACGAGCGCTGCCAATTCAATGTGTTGATCGACACGCCCGACGAAATTCGCCGCGAAATGGCGGCGAAGCGAGGCTGGTCGGGGCAGGAACTGATGCGTCGCGAGCAGGCCCAGGCGAGTTTGCCCGACAAACGGCGAGCGGCGACGCACGTCATCGTCAATGACGGATCGCTGGCCGATTTACGGAGCAAAGTCGCCGAGTTTTGGCGTGCCGAGATCACGCCTTTGCTTTAAGAATGCGTGTGAAACCGCAAAAAGAGCAATCACGGATTTTTTGGCTTCCCCTACGACCCGTTTTTCTGCCATAATGCGCTTCGTCGATCGTTTGGATGGCTGACGAAGCACACCCGGCGAAACTCATCCTGCTGTCCCGCCTAACAACTTTTCACGTTTCCCCCCACCTCAAGTGGCGTGCCTAGCGCCCCTCGTTCCCGCCCAAAATCTATTCTCAGGAGTTCGCCCATCATGGCCGATGGCAGTCGCCCCCCTCGTACCGATAGTTCCCGGAGCGCTCCGCGTCGACCCCGCTCGAGTGGCGCGCCCGGCCCGCACATCGATCCGCAGTTGCTCTCGAAGCTGGAGCGCGAAGAACCTCTTTCGATCGCCGAAGAGCTTGAAAAAGCGGCCGAGCGCGTGCGCCGCGCTGGCGAGTCGCTCGCCAGGACCGAGAATCTCGATAGCAACATCTACGTCGCCGAGCTTCAGCAAATGGCGATGCCCGAGCTGATCGCCACCGCCGAGCGCGAAAAAGTGCCCGACGCCTCCGGACTCAAGCGACACGACTTGATCTTTAAGATTCTCAAGACTCGTGTGAAGCTCAACGGCATGATGTTCGGGCAAGGGACGCTCGAGATTTTGCCCGATGGCTTTGGCTTTTTGCGTTCGGCCGATTTCCATTACCTGTCGTGCCCCGACGACATTTATGTCTCACCGAGCCAGATTCGGCGTTTTGGTTTGCAGAATGGGGCACTGATTGCCGGCACGATTCGGCCGCCGAAAGAGAACGAACGTTACTTTGCCCTGCTCCGTGTCGAGTCGGTCAACGACGAAGACCCAAACACGCTGGCTAAGAAAGTCGCCTTCGACGACCTGACGCCGATCCATCCCGACTCGCGGATCAACATGGAAACCACCGCCGACGAGATCGACATGCGCGTGATCGACATGATTGTGCCGATCGGCTTCGGTCAACGTGGTCTCATCGTTAGCCCTCCCCGAGCGGGCAAGACAATACTTATGCAGAAGATGGCCAAGGCGGTGCTCGCCAACTATCCCGACGCCTATGTCATTATGCTGCTCATCGACGAACGGCCCGAAGAAGTGACCGATATGGAACGCGAGGTTAAAGGGACCAACTGCGAGGTGATCAGCAGCACCTTCGACGAATCGGCCGCACGCCACGTCCAGGTCTCTGAAATGGTCATCGAAAAAGCCAAGCGGATGGTTGAGTACGGCAAAAATGTCGTCATCTTCCTCGACTCCATCACCCGGCTCGCTCGTGCCTGGAACAGCGAATGCCCCCAGTCGGGCAAAGTCCTCTCGGGCGGTATCGACGCCAACGCGATGCAGAGGCCCAAAAAGTTCTTTGGATCGGCTCGCAAAGTCGAAGAAGGGGGCTCGCTGACGATCATTGCCACCGCGCTGATCGAAACCGGCAGCCGGATGGACGAAGTGATCTTCGAAGAGTTCAAAGGGACCGGCAATCAAGAGATCTTTCTTGACCGGGCGCTCGTCGACAAGCGCATCTACCCGTCGATCGATGTCGCCCGCAGCGGCACCCGCCGCGAAGAGATGTTGCTCGAAGCCGACGAACACCGCCGCATCTCGATGCTCCGCCGAGTGATCAGCGAAATGAACCCGGTCGACGCAATGGAACTGCTGATTAAGCAGCTACGCAAGACGAAGTCGAATGCGGAGTTTTTGATGAGTTTGAAAGAAACCTAGCCGCTCAATGACTCAGTTTCAATTGGCTCCACCGCGCACATAGTAACGAGCGGCAAATGCACATGACGGAATTTTCCATCATCGGCTCGGTACAGCACTGCCGCCGCGATGTCGCTGACAGTTGCGAATTCGACTCCATGAATAGTGAAAGTCGATCCGTCGTTCATCGTGACGCGGACCGGTCCTTTGCGAATCAGCGCGGTGAGTTCCTCTCGATCCATGGTATGCGATCTCGAAACAACGGTTGCGAATTGGGCTGCTGAAAGTATACTCTGCGAGGTTCTCTATGCCAAATTTACTTCGTGGTGATGACGCTTTAGCCATTCCCAAAGGCCGCTTCGCGATTGTCGTCGCCAAATGGAACGAGTCGATCACTCGCAAACTGCTCGATGGGGCGGTCGCGAAGCTCGTTGAGTTGGGCGTTGCCGACGGCGATATCGACATCGCCTGGGTCCCCGGTTCATGGGAGTTGCCCGTCGCCTGTCAGCGGTTCGCATCGAGTGGCAAACACGTGGCTGTCATCGCTTTGGGCGTCGTGATTCGGGGCGAAACAACCCACGACCAACACATCAACCGCGCCGTGAGTCTCGCACTTAGCCAGCTCGCACTCGATTGGGGCAAGCCGGTGCTGCTGGGGCTGCTAACCTGCGAAACAATGGAACAAGCCATCCACCGCGCCGGGGGCAACGTCGGCAACAAGGGAGCCGAGTGCGCCGAAGCGGCGGTCGAGATGGCCCGGCTGATGCCGTGCTTGCCGCCGTATGTCGGGCGTTAGCTATCAGCGGTGAGTCAGAGGGAAGCGTTTGTCGGTTTGCGAAACTGTTTTGCCGCGATTGGACATTGCATAGATTGTCTGGCAGGATTTCAAGTTACTTCGGTGGTGAGTTGCAACCGCGATTTTGGCTGGATAGAGTCTTGCATTCTCCGATGGCGATGGATGGACTTGAGTCATGTCTCGGCGATTAGTATTCAACTTCTTGATCGGAAAAGATCAATGATCAAATACTGCAAAGAATACTCCGAAATGTTGGTCAATGGTTGGTTGTTCTTCGCCATTTGCTGCGCGCCTTCGATGGCAGCGGATGACAACGAAAAACAATGGGACAGACGCCTCAACGGCGTATGGAAAGTTACAAGCTACGTCCATGACGGAAAAAGCATGGACTTTAATGAACGCAGGTACGTGTTCAACGATGGACAACTCGTTGCTGCGGAACCAATTAATCTCAAGACGCTCGAGTTACCTAAACTTCCCTTTGGGCCGCACAACGGTGGCCCACTACCATCGAACGCGGGAGGACAGTCACCACCGGACAACAACGCCATGGACGAATCGGCCGACTGCAAGGTGAGGCTGTCGGTTTACAGAGCAAAAACCAATGCAAAGAAACCTCACGATTGGATCGACTTGCGCACGAAATGGGAAGAACCGGCTGAGATATCGAAAGGCTTGTACGAAATCAACGAAAACAGCCTGCGGCTGGTCCTTTTTCGTGGCGGTAATCGTCCCAAGAGCCTGTCACCACCAACTAGCCGTTATACTCGCTCTTCTGACGGCCCAATCGTTATCAGGATGGATCGGTTAACGAAGGCGGAACCCGGCGATGAGTAGCAGCCGCCTTGCTGGCGGGCTTGCCACTAACTCTCGCGATTTTGATGGCTGGCACCACCCCTCGTGTGGTGCGAGCCATCACTCGCTATTGACAAGAATTAAGACAGCCGGTGTCCCCACCTCGGTTCCCCGGGAGTGTGCCAGATTTCGCCCCCCTAATTCCATTGGCGGTGTATAACTTTATCGATCGCCTCCAGCAAGATTCGCTCGACGCTTGATTGACAGGCGAAAAGTCCAACACTACCATCCAAGAAGCTCAAACCAATCCTTTCGCCCGTAGTAGGGCCGCGGTGCTCTGCCGAACCGACTGGCTTGAATCCGTGAGAAACATAGTCCACTGGGACGTGCTCGCTGGGTCCGACGTCAGTATCTGTAGCGAAGTCTCCCCGATCAGCGGCTCGTGAGATTCGCACATTGTTGGTTCGCACGCGGCTGCAGCGTCCCCTCGCTGCCCGCGCTCGCAATCGGTATTGATGTTCCGCAGCGTGTCGCATTCTGGGCATGTCGATTGGAGCTTCGATGGGTGAAAATCTGAAATCGGTGTTGGGTTTACCCGACGCAAAGTCGATCGACGCCAGCGATCAAGCCGACGAATTTCGGCAGTCATTTACTGCAGGCATGGCGGAACTCAATAGCCACTGCCAATCGCTGGCTGGGCAAGCTTGCCGGGCCGATTTCGAGTCACTGGAAACGCAGAAGCTGAAACTCTACGAAGCGTTTCAGAAGACCTCGAAAACGATCAACGCCAATAACGGCAACAACAATGAGCCAACCATTCAGCGCGTGCTGGGGGCGCTCGAAGTGGTGAAGGCCAAGGCGGCAAAAGCGGCTGCCGGGGTCGCGACCAGTCGCGACGAATGGCTGAAACGCGAAGACACGTTCGACGACGTGCTTGCGCGAATTGGG
>JBGSRO010000188.1:0-3171 GCA_041737535.1 Pirellulales bacterium
CAGAGATGTGAGCTGGAACATCGATCGACACTCGTGATTGTCGATGACTGGGAGCATTGACTCGTTTTGCTTTCAATTTGTACCCGGAACCCAATTAACCAACTAAGGTAAGTCGATTCTGGCAACCAGTCGTCGTTTCAACCCCGTGGGCGACCTAAGCGCGGATTAGCCGGGATTAGTGTTCCTCTCTCTGCGTTCTCAGCGATCTCTGTGGTTCATTCTTTTTTTACCGATGTCGAGGAAACGCCCAAATTATTCTTGATTCGTTCCTAACGGGACAGCGCTCTGTTTCGATATGGCCTTAGCGAACGCGGATGGTTCTCGATGGAAAATGCGATGACGAGCGACAACCGCACCCGGTTTAAGCGTGACTCGTAAGGCGGTCGGCCAATGAGAAAATACCAGCACGCGGCGCCGGCAAGTGAGTTCCAGGCTCACTCGCTCGGCGTGCTTGCATTTTGGTAGGTTTTCATCGGCCGCTCGCCTAATCGAGCGACGCGCGAACGACGACTGTCTGCGAAAATCGGTGTGCATCGGCGTTTATCGGCGCTCCTTCGATCAACGACTTGGCGCGACTTGGCGCTGTCCAGCGAAAAGCCAAGATAATGACCTTTCCGCGCACAATCGCTCGGAATAGAATATGAAGAACTGGATACCGACCTACTTCGACGACTCACTTGCATCATTTGCTTCACAGCCTGCTCGCTGTTGCCGTACTGGGCCATGCTCTGTTTGGTTGCTGCGCACACGAAACCCATGCCGGACAGCACGCCGGGGGAGAGTGCGTCGCGAACCACGATGCCGCTTGCGACCAGTTTTCGGGACATCGTCACGCCGCTGGCACCGATGTGTCACACCGCCGGTCAAACGTTGTACCACACGATGAGGCGGTATCGTTAGCGACAGTAGTTGAGTCCGTTTGTGGTGCACAGCCTTGTGGTGCACAGACCTGCGACGAACGGTCGCCGGTAGTTTGCCTGCACCAAAGCTGTTTGTGGACGGCCAGCGGCATCGATGCTTTGGATCTGTCGCTCGAGGCGACGCACATTTTCTTCGGCACGCCTTGCTTGCCCTGCTTCGGCACCTTTGGCATAAACACTTCGGCTCTTCGGCAAACTGTCGGTAATCAATCGATTAGGCCGCTACCGCTGCGCTCGCATCTTGCGCTGAGCGTGCTCTTGATCTGAACGACGCAAACCGTCCCCCCCGCAGCCACGACTGGCGAGCGGACTCGTGTTGACCTCTCGTTGTTCCCCCTTCGATCGATTTCGTTTGCGATCGGTTCGTTCCGCAGCAACCTGCGCTCGAACGTCTCTTGGAGTGAATCATGGCTGCGAAGCCCCCCTTTCGGCGCGCACTCGGTGCCGCCATTGTTGTCGGCACCCTGTTAGCAACGGGGGCTGCCTCGTTCGCGACGCGCGAACAGTGGCTCCCCTTGGTCCGTTCGCAAGTCACGGCGACCAGTCAATCCGGCGAACCCACCGATCCCACCGCGGGCCACGATCATCGCTCATCGGCCAGTGCTTCGGCGTCGATCGAACTGAGCCCGCGAGGTCTCAAGAACATCGGTTACGAGCCACTCGTGATCGGACCGAGCGATTTCAATCGCACGCTCACACTGCCAGCGATTGTGGTCGAACGTCCGGCCCGGTCGCAAGTTCACGTTACCGCTCCGCTGACAGGATTGGTCACAAAAGTTTATGCCGTGAATGGCGAAGCCGTTGGCCCGGGGGAACCATTGTTCGAGATGCGGCTCACGCACGAAGAGCTCGTCAAGGTACAGACCGACTATCTTCGATCGCTAGCAAATCTTGAAATCGTCGATCGCGAACTGTCGCGGCTTCAACAACTTGGCGAGGGAGTGATTGCCGGCAAACGACTCCTCGAACAGCAATACGAACGACAGAAACTCGCAGCGGCACTGAAGGCCGAAGAACAAGCGATGCTTTTGCATGGGTTGACGCAAGCACAGGTCGATATGATCGGCGACACTAAGCGGCTGTTCCGCGCAGTGACGGTCTACGCACCCGAGAGCCGCCATGAAGAGGGAGACTGCACCGAGTCGCATCTGTTCACGATGCAACACGTCGCGATTGCCGAAGGCGAGCAGATCGACGTGGGACACGACCTCGCGGTGCTCTCGGATCATTGCACTCTGCACGTCGAAGCGATTGCTTTCGAGGACGATGCCGTCGCGATTCGCACGGCAGCTCAGGCGAACCGAAAAGTGACCGCGCGATTGCTGCAAACGGGCGGGGCAAAAAACCTCGTCGAGGGGCTCGAGATACTCTACATCGCCGACCAAATTGATCCGCAGTCACGGGCACTGAAAGTCTATCTGAGCTTGCCGAATCAAGTGGCTTTTGAAAAATCGTTGCCCGATGGCAAGCGTTATCTCGAATGGCGCTACAAACCAGGGCAACGCCTACAAATTCGCATCCCAGTCGAAACGTGGGAAAAACAATTCGTCGTCTCGACCGAAGCGGTTGTCGACGAGGGGGGCGAGACCTTTGTCTATCGCCAGAACGGCGACCACTTCGACCAAGTAGCGGTCCACGTGGTCTACCGCGATCAGAGCGCGATCGTCATCGCAAACGACGGTGCCCTCTTCCCCGGCGATGTCATCGCCGGCCACGGCGCGTTTCAGATGCACCTTGCACTCAAGAACAAAGCGGGCGGTGGCGTTGATCCGCACACGGGGCATAGCCATTGACGTGGGGTTGGGTGGGGAGTGATGGGTGGGGAGTGGTAAGAGATTTTAGGAATGGACGTTCTATGTTTGGGTTAAAGAAGCTCGATGTTTGGAGCAAATCAATTGGCTTTGCTAATTTGGTTTACACCGTTACTCGATTGTTTCCGAGCGATGAACGGTTTGAACTAACAAGCCAATTGCGACGTGCTGCGACTTCGATCCCGACGAACATCGCCGAGGGGAGCGGTCGCACTTATCCCATCGACAATTGTCGGTTTGTGGAAACGGCCTACGGCTCGTTGATGGAAATGATTCCACTCGCCCGATTGCTCAGCGGCCTAAGTTCGAGTTTTGCAGTTTTACGCGGCCAATCCGACGACGTTTTCCAGGAGTTGTTTTATTTTCCGCGACCCTGGTCCCCGTAGGGCTAATGATAAAATCTTTTGTCGAGCGCTTTGCCTGCGGAGCGTGGCGAGCAT
>JBGSRO010000190.1:0-5034 GCA_041737535.1 Pirellulales bacterium
CTTGTGAAGCAGTACATTGGTCGTCACTTCGTCGAGTATCTCGGCACCTACGACGGCGAGGGGCTGATGGCGGGAGACTGGCGAATTGGCGGCTTCCGCGGCAATTGGCTCATTCGTATTCGAGCCGTGACCCCGTCGGCCGACGAACAATCGATCATCGATATTATTTAACGATGACTTGACCGGCCCGTGGCAATCGAACTTGCTGATATGCGCTGATGCTCAGTCAAGCTGCCACATATGGCGGAATCGAGCCGTCCGTGCCCCACCCGCGGAAATCGACGGATCACGTTCGCAGCCCGAACCCGACGATAACCCCTTGGTGATAGCCAGGCGGTCAGTCGCGTTGCCCGGTGCTCGTTCACCAACAGATTACCTTTACGTAAAGGTAATCTCCCCCTTAATGGGGAAACGGCCTATTCTCACGGGCCAATTGTCGGTCGCGACATTCTTGGCTTGGCGATACACTTGCGTCGCTCCCGTGTGGGTTGTCGCTGTCACATGCCCACAACGTAGCGAACAGGGAACAGACACTTTCACCGCTTCCATTGACATGGCTCAATCGCAACGAGGAAAATGCGAGCATCGTGAGGAGCCGCCTACAGCGGCCGAGTATCCGGCCGGAGTCATTAGAGTGCAAGAAAATAGCATCGAGTCGAGTTTTACCGAGTTATGCGCGGCCGTTGCGCCGCCGACTGTTCTCCCTTTTGTCCAGCTCTTCGGCAATGCAATCTCGATCGAAGCCGCTTCCGCCGACGATGGTAGTTTCGAAGCTGTCGGAGAGCAGCTAATTCGCATCACGCGTCCGCGCGTACGAATAGTGACTAAAAACTCGCAAGTTTACTCGCGGCGGATCTGGCAGCCAGTGTGTCGTGGCCCAGTGCCCGAGGACGTGCTCTTGCCCGTGGGAACGCCGGATCGCGACACCGAGCAATTTGTCGATAGCGGCATCTACGAATTCGATGGCGGCTTTGCCGAAATCATCGAAGCTCGGACCGGCATTAAAGTGTTCCTACGGAGTCTCTACGACCGGTGCGAGACAAAACAAGGATTCGGTGGCCAGACGGTTGAGTGGCCGCTCCCGACTCTCAGCGACGAAGAACTGTTGAGCGCGAAAGCAGGGGGGCCAGCTTGGCTGGACTTTTTGGCGACGACTTCGAACGGGCTTGTGCGATACAACGCTAGCGTGCCAGACTTCGATCTCGAATTGATCGCAGCCGCTGCACGCGCACACCCGAGCGAACGAATCGTTGTCTTAGCCGGTACTGGGAAGCGAGCCAAACAGGCAATGTGGTTTTTCGAACGATGGCTGCCCAGCCACCAGTTCGCGCTGCGGCTCGGTGACACGGGACTCACCGGGCCTTGCAACGTGATCACGTTGCCGAGCCGACTAGAAGGGGCGATGGAATACGAAAATGCCGGCGACGAGAGTCGCAGCGTGCGGTTTGTGTTCCACTTGGTTTCTGGTCGAATGATGCAGGAAAGCCGCTTAAGGTTTCTAATGTCACATCACAGCAAAGCCCGTGTTATCGGCCTGCTTCGCGAGCAGGAACCACTACCGCCCGACTCACGGGCTCGGCTGCAGGGCTGGTACGGTGGCGGCACGTTGTTTCTCGAGCAGACTTCGACATCGGGCTCGTCAACTACGTACCGTCGGCCAGCGTACGTCGCGATGCTGCCGTACGAGCACGATGCCAAACAGGTGCAAACGTCACTGAAACGATTGCGGCAGAAAATATGGAAGAACCATGACCGTAATCGCATGGGAACGGAGCTTGCCCGGCAGATAGCCGCGGGGCATGTCAAGGAAGTCGCAAAGCTGTGCCCGCAGTGGGCGTCGGGCCTGCCGCCGGAGAGTGAGCTGAGGGTGGCAGTAGTGGTGAGTGGTGTCGATCAAGCGGTCGCGGTTTGCAAGTTGCTCGGAGATTGGCCACTGCGAATGCTGCCGTTCACTAGCTGGAATTTGCCACCGCAATTCGGCAAAGTTCTCGACAAAGCTCTGGCAACTGAAGAGGCACCGCGAAAGGGCGTGATCATGACCCTCGCACACTTTTGTGAAGCGACCCAGCAATCGGAGCCGGAGCGATTCGATGTTGTCATGCGGTTAGATGCCGGCAACGGAAGTATACCCGCGGAGTGGGCCACGGCTCCCGGTAGCAGTGTATTCTCCGAGTTCAACTATCGGCCACGGCTGCTCGTTGACATGCTCGACTTCGGCGACCCCAAGCTATTGCGCCGCGCTGCAGGACGAGCCCAATACTACGTGGAGTCAGCGGACTACCAGCTACGTGGGCCACTATTCGACGCGGCCCGCGAGTGGGATGTCGTCGATCGCAGTCAAGTGAGCGTCGCGAAGAAGATTGCGCGGTGTTTGAGTCCCGCGGTCATTCTGAATAACTAAGGAAAGAAGATGGCGTCAATAACGATCAAACTCGACCAAGCGCAGGCGCGAGCGATCGCGGAGCGGTTGTCGCATACCAAGCGCCGCAATTTCTCAGAAACCCTCCCGAAAAAAACTCGGCAATTGCTCGAAAGCGGCACGATGCCCGTACTCTTCCGATCTGGTTACGAAAGTTGGGCGACCCTACCGTGGCAGGAAGTGAATTCGCCAAAAGATACGCAGCGGTACAAGCGAAACCAGCCGCCGACCGATTGCACTTTCGTGGCACAATTCGGACGTCAGGCACTGCGAGTCGCAGTCAGTCGAATGGCCGAAGCCAAACCCCACGCAGCCGCGGGACCAGACCGCGTAGCTTTAGCAGCATATTCGCAACCCCAACGCAACAGTCTGTGCGGCGATTTGGCGAAGCTGGTGATCGAAGGCCATTATCGCCCGGCGGCGAAACGCGAGGTGAAAATCTCCAAAGCCGATGGCGGGACGCGATCGATTCATGTAGCGAACGTATCCGATAAGGTCATCGCATCGCAGCTCACGGGCATCCTGACGCCGATGATCGACGTACAGCTGCTCGATCTCAACTTTGGTTTTCGACCAGGTCGGGGGACGCACGGGCTGCTAGCGGCGCTGATGGTGGCTTTGGGGGTCAGCGGGGCGACAGTGGTCATGAACGTGGATGTGAGGGGAGCCTTCGACCATGTACCCATATCCGCGGCCATCGACAGCCTCGAGCAGCTGTTGAGTACGAGCATTCAGTTTCAGCAGTATGAGCCCGAGTGTCGCGATCGCTTCCTGGAGTTGGCACGGATCGTAGCCACCGGCGATGACGAACAACAAACGATCGGCATCAGTCAGGGCTGCCCGTTCTCGCCGCTTCTCCTTAACACTTTGCTACACTTTGCGATCGATATCCCCCTGCAAACGGCGCAGGCACGGGAGCAGCTGTACGCCGGCTTCCGCTATGCCGATAACGTGCTAGCAGCTGTGCCGAGCATCGCCGCCGGCGAACGAATTGTCGGCGAGCTAACACGTCAATTGCAAGACGCCGGCCTCGAGTTTAAGCCCGGTGACCACGTTACCGATATCGCAATCACCCCAACGACAGTGTTTGGTTTCGAGCTTTCCGCGGAACACGGGAAGCCTTCGCTACGGCTGCCGCCGCGGGCACTCGACAAAGCCAAGATCGCGCTCGCCAAGGTGTACGATTCAGACGATCCTGCGGCCACGGCGGCAGCATCCGTACTGGGCACACTGGGGCAGTACGGACCGGTAGCAAGTGAGCATGGCGAGATGCTTATCGAGTTTTTTGAAAAGGCGCTGGCTGATCTCGATCTACGTGAGGCGGCGTACCCAGAGTGCTGGGAGTATGCACTTGCGCAGGCCGAGCAGCGCTGGATGTCCCGCCTTGCGCTGGCGCGGCAAAAATCGGGCTCAGACGGTGTCGAGGTGAGCGCTAGTCGCGACGCCAATACATGCCAAAGTGGTACACCTCCGCAGCCGACCGTGACGCACATCTGGTCGTCGGAAAATTAGGTATTCTCGGCAGGGCCTTAGCCGGTAGAATGAGAGCGTCGCGGCCGACACGCCGTCCGTGGCAGAGGGGCCCAAACAGCTACAGCGCGCAACCCGCTCCGCGGGAACGCCGAATAGCTGTGCGGGCCATGCGTACGGAAAGGCGAGCGGGATAGAGCCAACACCTGGTGCGTGTACCAAGTGAATCTGACCTAACCCGTGTAGGTGCCCCGAGCCCAACTACGGCTTCGTGCTTATGGCTGGGCGGACCTGGGTACCCGCTGAGAGGAGAGATGGCGTTGATAGTCGTGCTGCAGGACTACTGAGAGCAATCCCACAAGGCGGGGGGGTCACGGTAGACTGGCGATTGGTAGTTCGCTGAGCTACTAATCGTATAGGGATAATAAATATAGCATGGTCCCTACGGCGGCTGCCGCCACGTAGCATTTTTTTTGTCGGCACTTCAAGTCCGACGCACTGCCGGGGTTTGGTTCGCCCGCCCCGGCTTTTTTTGTTGGTGGATACAATTTGGGGCGGGCGACCCATCGTACGAATCTGTCGCTTGTTTGAGCCGTCAATTGCCGTGGAATCACGGAAGATTTGGAGGCGCGGCAACAGCCGTCGTATCGACTGACAATTGATCGTCATTGTCAGCGGACGATCAGCTGCCACACCCCCAATGTCGACGCTTCGGTTAGGACCGAGCGACACTTCTCCCGAGTGAGCTTTGGCTATTGTGAAAGGGGCAAGATACCTCGGCGATCCGATCTGATGTACCGCCGGGCGGCACACTCGGGATCGTGCGATTCCGCCTTCGGTCAGCCCTCGCGAATCGACGCCGCCAGCGGCCCAGGTTGATTCGTACCGTCGGTATTTTTGCAGGCGGCATATCCCACCCCTTAGTTGGCCGGATGTGATCCCTCTCGCCCACATCAAGTCTGATAGGGCATCGCTGTGGGAGACTTGCGTCGGTCGACTTGGCCAAGGTGTAAACAGCGGTTGAAAATCAGAGCGCCTGGCGGAGCCGAGCAGCAGTTGAAAAGTGAAGCGCACAGCTGTGCAGCTGGTGAAACTTGGGAAGATGGCGGCGTAGCCGCTAGCTTTCCCAAATTCGCACTGGAGGC
>JBGSRO010000204.1:0-4607 GCA_041737535.1 Pirellulales bacterium
GGGGAAATGTCCCCTAGCCCGCTCGCACGAGGGGACAAAACCCCCCCTCAATTAGACACCTCAATAGACATCCCTCCGGGGATGCTTTTGCCTAGAAAAACAGCCATTTCTTGGCCAAAACCACGTCGTAACGTGTCCCCATGTCTAATCCGAAGTTTAGCCCCATCAGCCCCCGAAAAGCACGGCGAACCGCATCGCCAGCCGCATTCTCCCCGACCGCGTGGCGGCTTTCAACAACAAAGCAGCCAGAATCAGCCGCAGGGCGTTAGCCCCCGGTTCGCCAATGCACTTGCGCCGCATAGAAACCGGATGCTAATGCATCTCGGCTGATGGCTGTCCGCCGGACAAGCTGTCCCCGGGACCCGTGCTCGCCGGAACCCCCTCTGCCGAGGGGTGAGTGGACACCGGCCACCCCCGCCACGCATTCTTCGCCCCCGCACTGCGCACGCACACACGACCGCCTCTGCCCGGGAACTCCTCGGGCCGCGCTCCGCTAGCCGTGGAGGATTGTCTCACAGCGGGTGGCTATTTGCTATGAGAATCGCGAGAAAAGCCGCCTGATGGTGCAGTCAGTGGGAAGGTTTAACCGCGCAGCGGAAACCCATGGCGGTATCTCATCGCTCACCTCAAGATGGTTTGCCGCTGTGCGGACAAATCATCCTACGAACCCGGTACAGCAAAGACCGATGCTTCTTCCCAAGCGCGCGTCGGTTGGGTCTCCCAAATTGTCCCGGCTGCTCACCAGTTACGACTGCCGCCGCTTCAAGAAACCGGTCAGGCCAGCGATGCCGAGAGGAATAAGGATCAAGTTGGCCACTTGAATCACTGCGGCATAGTTCTCGTACTCGATGACTGGGTGGCCGCCGATTCTGATGTACGAACTCGAAGGCGCCCAGTCGCTTTCGGCAGCCAGGTCGATCACTGGCACACTCAGCCGGAGTGCCATGAAAAACGCTTGGCCAGTGCTCCATTCCTCATCGCTAGGGCCGATAGATTCTGAAAGGTAGGGATTCTCCGATCCGTGCGTCACGTTCAAGTCCCCGCCCAAAATCCGTGTGACACTTGGTATGGTCAGGGCCTGGTAGGTCAATGGTCGCTCAACTGAATCGCGGTGCATAAATACCCCCCAACTCAACAAGAACAGGAGTAGAAATAGATGCACCACACGCGCCGAACGCACGCCGTAACCGAGCATAAAGTCCAATATAGTCCAACGATAGAATCGCTCAGCAAGACCGAAACTCGCCCCCCAAAGATCATCGCGATTCGCGGCAGCCTTAATGCCTCTGTCGCATGGGTCACGTGGCCGATCTCCTCCGGGAACTGATTCCAGTTCCCGGCGGCGGCGACTCAGAAACACATTGTCGGCCGTGGGATCGTCACCATGGCTTCGATAAAACTGTTCGACCGCTACGTAGAAGGCGGGGCTGAACTCAGCATGCTTCAACATTCCCTTCAATCGCTCAATCGCGTCGGGCTTGGGGCGCCAGCTTCCAAGTGCGGTAAGCATGGCGAACATTAAGTACAACATGCCTGCGAACGCGGCCCACATCGCGCCGGAAGTTTCTGCACCAGACAGTATCGCGAACATCCCTACCGTCCAAAGCAGCACCCACAGAACTGCCCGCAATGCGTCGCGGCCGGTGAGTTCGTAACGATTCACAAAGCGGTGATGCAACTTGTGGTTGTGCGAAAGTAGATCGTCGAGGCGCCAAGACTTCGATGAGGAGGCCTGATGGCACCTCGCGACACCGGCACGGCATGTTGCAAGCCACTTCGCCCCGAATTCCGAAACTGCAGACCACCATCCGCGCGCACTGTTGGAAAGCTTTTCCCAGTCGTCGGATAGAGCTGTTTGTTGGAAGAGCTTTACTCTGCCCTGGAACAGCCTTAGTCTCCTTTTGGCCTTTCTCCACAATAGTACACACTCTCTGCTTGCGGTCATTAGTTGAACAGCCGGAGGTTCTATCAACGCCGAGCGTGATTCTGGTCCGGCTAATGGTGCACTAAGTACTAACTCCTCGAATCGCATGCGATGAACGCTCAACAAAGGGCCGCCGTCTTGGAAACGCCAGCTGATGGCCACACGGCCCGCCTGCACTTCGTCCAGCCAGATGGCGATTGGCTGCAGCTCGCCCGGAGTATTCTGCACCCGCAGGTTCAGCTCCGAGAGCGTTGCACCGCGAACGTCAACCGTACCCGCGACCTGCGGAAGCGCCCCGGCTTCGGTGTTGGCATCGCCGAACAATCGACCTAGAACTTTTGCGCCGCATAGGCGCAGATCGCCATGCACGCGCGTGTGCGTGAAATTCGCTTCGCCTTGAATGCATGCATCCTCTAAATCAACGTCGCCCAGCACTCTTTGCCCTCGTAGCCACAACTGACCGCCGATCTTCGCTAAACGGAGGTCGAGATCACACTGATAAGGAGTCGACTCAACCGGTCGACTGAACGGACGCAGCGGCTCACGGGCGTCGTGAATACCGTCGTTCCAATTGCTCAGTATCCTGCGTTCACAGACGAGAGGCTGCGTTTCCACGGAAAAGGGAGATTGCTCATCGCACGTATCAGCTTGCTCGGAAATCTCATAGCCGCTTGCACTTACATTAGAATCAATGCTGGCAGGGTTGCGCGGCGCTATTGAGACATCGGTTGCATTCGCAAGCAGGTCGTTCGTTCCGGCTGCGGTCGATAGGAAAGCTGAAAGTGAACATAGCTCTGCGGATGATCTTCGGCCTAGGACGCCACCGCAGAAGTGAAGGTCACCCTGAATCTTTGCATGACGCACCCCGACTTGCCCCGCAAGACAAGTGCCCAGGAAAGACATCGGCCCTTGGACTTCTGCGTAGTCGAGAGACAGGTTGCCGAGGACAGTAAGGGAAAGTTGCTCGTAGCAACCGGGACGGTCGACCTCCGTTCGATGGAGTGTTCTAGGTACACTCGCGTCTATAGCAACGCCAACCTTAATGAACGTGAGATCTACATCGCCAATCAAAACCGTGCCATCACGAAAAAGCACTGAACCGCCCACTGACGCGGAATTCATCCGAAGAGCCGCACGTCCTGCACCGGCGTTAACGGTGATGTCGGAAATAATCACGCTTCCACCGATCTTAGCACAGATATCAACCAGCCCGGTGATCTTCGAACCATGACTTATCGATACGGCATTGCAAACCGATGCGGAGTTCATGGTGAGCGCAGGATGCTCCGCGCCGGCGTTGATGGTGATATTCCAGATCGCCACTTGCCGTGCTATCACGCCGCCAAGATCGACGCGACCAGTGATTGTAGTCCCGCCTTTGAGCGAGACCGTGCCGTTTACCGTGGAGGCATTCATGTCGATCGCTTTTTCACCCTCCCCGGAGTTAATTGTGCTGCTTGAGATTACGACATGCTGACCGACCCTAGCGCGCAGGTCGACCCGGCCAGTAATCGTCGACTCATCGCAAATATGTACGGTGCCACCGACAATTGCACCATCTAAGTTGATTGCCGGGAGTGCCTTCGTCGCAATGACTGTCGCGTTCGAGATCGCGACATGGCCCTCAATGCGTGCCCGTAAATCTATCGAGCCTCTGATGCTCGTTCGCATATTGATATTCACGCTTCCGCCTATCGTCGCCGACTCCATGGCGATCGCCGTGCGCCCGTCGGCCACACTAATTGTGGAGTTGGAAATCGCGACCTGCCCTCCGATCTTCGCGGGAAAGGCGACTTGACCGGTGACGGTCGTTCCATCGCAGATGTGAAACGCGTTGCCAACTGTCGCGGAGTGCATATCAATCGCTGTCTTGCCCTCGCCTGCATCAAAAGTGGCATTGGAGATCTTGACGTCGCCTCGGATGGTTGCGCGTAGGTATACGACGCCGGTGATTTCCGATTGGTCGCTGATCATCACACCTCCGCCGACCGTGTTTGATTCCATTGCAATCGCGAAGTTGTCATCGCTAACTCTGATAGTGGCGTTCGAGAGCTCAACTTGTCCGCTGATCTCCGCGGTAAGCTCAACTGTGCCTATGATGGCTGTCCGCTTGTTGATGAACACCGTGCCGCCAATTGTCGCCGAACTGCAGGCGATCGCTATTCGATCTGGCAGCGATCGCAACCCAGTGCGGCTAATCTCGGTTTGGCCGCCGATACTGCATTGCCGCAATAGGAGAACGCCGAACCAACGAGTGTCCCAGACGTGGAGGTCCTTCTTAAAGTGCCTCCTCACCAGAATCTGTGGGTAAATTCTGGCTCCGGTAGGTTGCCGAGGTTGTGGTAGAGAGCGATTTCGACGGCTTCGTAGGTGCGGAAGCCGTAGGATTTTCTCGTGGTCAGTTTCACCTTGTTGTTGAAACCCTCCACGATGCCCGAAGAATAGGCCCCTTTGGCGCGGAACCAGTTGAGGATCAGCCCGCGGTGATTGCGCAGCGTGCGGGCCACCTTCTTCATCGGCTCGAGCTGGCTCCGCATCGTACCGGTGCACCACTCGTCGAGGAACCTGCCGGCCCAACCCGGGCTCACGTACTCCCAGAACCGCTGGAAGTCTTCCCGCAACAGGTGCGCCCGCACGCTCCGCAGGTTGTACCTCAGCAGCTCCGAGAGCTTCACCGTCTGCT
>JBGSRO010000242.1:0-9103 GCA_041737535.1 Pirellulales bacterium
GTCGACGCCCCCCGACCCGGCCCGCGGCGGCGGGGCCGCTTCGCTGGCGGCCGAGCAAGCATTGTTCGATTCACCGTTTGCGACGCGCGGCGTCGCCCTGCGACTTGGTGGCATCTATGGACCGGGGCGAGTCCCTTACATCGAGCAATTGAAAGCTGGCGAAGCGATCGAAGCTCTTCACCTTGGTTGGCTCAACTTGATTCACGTCGCCGATGCTGTGGCCGCGGTCGACGCAGCGATTAAGTCGGAAGCGATTGGCGTCTTCAATGTCGTCGATGACGCGCCGGTGGTACGCGGCCATTACTATGCCGAGGTAGCAAAGCAAGTGGGAGCCAAGCCTCCGACATTCACAACGCCCGCTGCCGATAGTCCGAAAGCGGCCCGGGCGGGCACCAACCGGCGGGTGAGCAATCGACGGTTGAAAGCCGAGTTGTTACACCAGCTCAGGTATCCGACATACGTCGAAGGTCTGGCGGCGATTGTCGGCTAGAGGACCGTCAACGACCAATCTTCGGGTGCCACTGGCTTTGCCAGTGCGGCGCAACAACTGACCTTGCAACAGTTTGCACTGGCAGAGCCAGTGGCACACAACCCTCATACTCGCACCTCATACTCGCATTTGACAATATACTATACTAGAGGGTCATGACCGCTCGCAGCCCGAACACGAGCGCCGTGTCGACGTTTTCGCGGGCCGGGACGAGCACTTGAATGTCGGGGGTGACGTTAAGCCACTTGGTGACTTCGACGTTGTAGAATAACTCAACGCCCTGCCCATCGCCCAACGGACCAGTGAACGCCTGCAAGAGCGGACCGATTTCGCTACTTGTTTCGCTTCGATACCAACCGACGCCGAAGGTGTCGGCGGGACGACTGTCGAGCGGGCTGCTGCCACCGACGCCAAAGCTGATGAAACTCGCCACGGGGTTGGCTGCGTCGTCGGCAATGCCGGCGCGGCCGAACACGCCCCAGCCTCGTTGTGGATTACATCGATCGACGACCAGGTATTGATCGAAATTCCAGTAGAGCGACCACGAGCCGACAGTGTCGTTGATCGGCACATCGGGCAGCACCACGCGTGGATCCTGTCCGAGAGATACATAGTCGCGACTATTCCAAGTGCCGCCGAACAACTGGTGGCCAGGCATGTCGAGAAAATTGGTTGGAAGTCGCAACTCAGCGCTCATGGCGACGCCTTCGGCAAACAACTCGTCAAAGCCAGTCGTGTCGGCCGTGTCGACGGCGTTGAGTAGCGTGTAGCTGAACATCGGCATTTTATCTTCACCGAGAATGACAAACCCACAACCGAGTGTCGAATAGGGTATCGTCCGCAGCGCCACAGGGTTGATGACAAAGCCGATGTTCGAGAACTGTGTTTTCCCTCGTCCCGACGCAAACGCGTTGAGGTCGCCGTCAAACGTGTCGAGCTTGCCGAAGAAGACGCCGAAGCGCTCGCTCAAGAATTGCGTGAAAAGCACGTTGGTGAGCAGCAGGTCTTCTTCGCCTTGAATCGGCAGGTCGGCGAGTACATAGGCCGGCAGGAATGCGCCGGTATCGCGATTGATGTTCTGACCGAAGCGATGCTCGGCGCGGACTTTCAAGAACAGCCCTTCGCGACCGGCGAGCTTTCCAAGGTCGAAGTTGGTGACGTAATCGCCGTGTCCGCCGTAGTCGAACGTCTGGTTGAGACCGCCGCTGGCGACGCCACCGTAGAAGTGAGCGACATCGTAATCGAACGTAATACCACCGTCCGTCAGGCAGTCACGATAGCCACACCAATCGCCCGTCAAGTAGGGAGTGCAGTAACAGCAATCGCAATTCTGGGCCGCGGCCTGTGACAACAGTGCGAGCAGAATCAGCAACGGGCGGGCGAAGCGAAGTAGCGCAGCCATTTCGGCGTCCTTTGCCTCATGGGGAACAGAACGGAGTCCTGTCGGAGAGAATCGGACAGCGTCGGCCAGTGGTCCCAGTCAGTCGACGGACCTCGGCATAACCGCGCTAACTCGGCCGATTGACGCAAGCTCGCACTGTTGCCGCACTGACAGATTCAGCACTTAAGAACCGAATCAAGAATCGACTCTTGCGGACTCGCAATTGTGCTAATCCACCATGAATTTTTGGGGAAAATCGGCGAATCTGCTACACAACAGGGGGGTACGTCCGATAGACTTTGGGGAGTCTGGAGCGGCGAGTTCTCGCCAGCCCGCTGTACAGCGCGGGCAAATACTTGCAGGGCAGCGCACCGTTTTAACTATCACATCCGGGAGAGCAATCATGCGCAAGTTGGTTGTGTTATTACTGACAGTTTCACTATTCGCCACCGCGGCGAAGGGGGCCGATAAGCCGAATGTCCTCGTCATTTGGGGCGACGACATCGGCACCTGGAACATCAGCCATAACAGTCGTGGCATGATGGGCTATCAGACGCCGAACATTGATCGTGTCGCGAAGGAAGGTGTCGCCTTCACCGATTACTATGCGCAACAGAGCTGCACGGCGGGACGGGCAGCGTTTATCAGCGGAAGTGTGCCAGTACGCTCGGGCATGACTAAGGTCGGCATGCCAGGCGCGAAGGAAGGCTGGCAGAAAACCGACGTGACGATGGCCACGGTTTTGAAAAGCCAGGGCTACATGACGGGCCAGTTCGGCAAAAACCACCAAGGCGATCGTGACGAGCACCTGCCGACGATGCACGGGTTCGATGAATTTATTGGCAGCCTCTATCACCTCAATGCCGAGGAAGAGCCTGAGAATCGCGATTACCCGAGGGACATGAAACTGCCCAACGGCAAGACTTTCCTGGAGCAATTCGGGCCGCGCGGCGTGCTCAAGTGCAAAGCCGACGGCAAGGGTGGCCAGACCATCGAGAACCTAGGTCCCCTGACCAAGAAGCGCATGGAGACGATTGACGATGAAACTTTGGCCGCCGCCAAGGACTTCATCACTCGCCAGGCCAAGGCTGGCAAGCCGTTCTTTTGCTGGTGGAACGGCACCCGGATGCACTTCCGCACACACGTAAAGCCCGAGCACAAGAACCTGGCCGGTCCGAATTCCGATGAATACTCGGACGGCATGGTCGAGCACGACATGCACGTTGGCGAACTGCTGAAGCTGATTGATGACCTCGGACTTGCCGACAACACGATCGTGCAGTACTCGACCGACAACGGCCCGCACTACCACACCTGGCCCGATGCCGGAACCACGCCCTTCCGTAGTGAAAAGAACTCGAACTGGGAAGGCGCTTTCCGCGTGCCGTGCTTCGTCCGCTGGCCGGGCAAATTCCCCGCGGGCACGACGCTCAATGGCATCGTCTCGCATGAGGACTGGCTGCCGACGTTCGCCGCCGCCGCCGGCGCTCCCGACATCACCGAGAAGCTGCTCAAGGGGGGTGTCGAACTCAATTGCCGCACCTACAAGAATCACATCGATGGCAAAAACCTGCTCGATTACCTTAGTGGCAAGGCGAAGGACTCGCCCCGCAAGCAGTTCATCTATGTGGGCGACGACGGCAACGTGATGGCCATCCGCGTGGGCGACTGGAAGGCGATCTACCAGGAGAACCGTGCTGAGCAACTACAGGTCTGGCGTGAACCGCTGGTCCACCTGCGGCTGCCGCTGCTGTTCAACCTGCGGCGCGATCCGTTCGAGAAGTCACAGCACAACTCGAACACCTACCACGATTGGATGATTGATCGGGCTTTCGTGTTGGTACCACTGCAGACGGTGGCTAGTGAGTTTCTCGTGAGCCTGAAGGAGTTCCCGCCCAGCCAGACGCCGGGCGATTGGAGTCTTGATTCGCTTGAGAAGCAGATCAAGAGCATGACCACTTCCGGTGAGTAGACAAACGACGGCGCAGGAATCCAGCCGCCAAACACATTGGTGGCTGGATGCTTTTCTAGATGGCGATGGTTCGCCAGCACACATATCGCTTCCCGTAATCACACAGCCAGGCTGCTATGAAATCTCGTCACATCACCGCAATTGGCAGGCTGATTCTTTTGGTTGTCGTGGCAGCATCCTCGTCGGCCCTAGCCGATGAAATGCTCCCCCGCCCCGAAGAGGCCTTCACGGGTAAGATCGGCCTTACCTACAAGGATTCCACCGCTGTTAAGCCGAAGCTCAAGATCCCCGCTAACTTTGGCGTCAAAGACGCGCCGAACATTCTCATCGTGCTCATCGACGACTGTGGCTACGGTCAGATGGGTACCTTTGGTGGCGCGATTCCCACGCCCACATTCGATCGCATTGCGAACACCGGTTTGCGTTACAATCGGTTCCATACGACCGCGCTCTGTTCGCCAACGCGGGCCGCTTTACTATGCGGACGCAATCACCACTCGGTGGCGAGTGGTGTGATTGGCGAAGCGGGCACTGGATTTCAAGGATACTCAGGCATCATTCCCGCCAGCGCCGGAACCTTTGCCGAAGTGCTTCGCGAATATGGCTATATGAATGCCTGGTTTGGCAAGAACCACAATGTCCCCGACTGGTAGACGAGCCTCGTCGGACCATTCGATCGTTGGTCCGATGGACTAGGGTTCGACTATTTCTACGGATTCGTCGGTGGCGACACCGACCAATTTCACCCGGCAATCGTTGAAGGTCGCAAGCGAATCGAACCCCCCGAAACGAACGAAGATGGTTCGCCCTATCACTTCACCACCGACATTGCCGACAAAGCCATCCGCATGATGCGTGCCTCGAAAGCGGTCGCTCCGCAGCGGCCGTTCTTTGTCTATTTTGCCACCGGCGCGACTCACGCACCGCATCAGGTACCGGAGGAATGGATCAAGAAGTTCAAAGGCAAATTCGACGGTGGTTGGGACAAGTACCGCGAAGAGACCTTCGCTCGCCAGCAAAAGATGGGCATCGTTCCCCAAGACTGCAAGCTGACGCCACGTCCCGACTCGCTGCCCGCCTGGGATTCGCTGTCGGCCGATCAGCGCAAGGTTTACGCTCGCATGATGGAAGTGTTCGCTGCGTTCACCGCCCACACCGACCACGAAGTCGGCCGGCTGGTCGACACGATCGACGAAATGGGTGAACTCGACAACACGCTCATCATCTACATGGCGGGGGACAATGGCTCGAGCGCCGAAGGAGGACTCAACGGATTGCTAAACGAAATGACCTTCTTCAACGCCATTCCCGAACCGTTCGATCAGACGCTCAAGGCCATCGAAACACTCGGTGGCGACCAGCACTACAACCATTTTCCCGCCGCATGGGCATGGGCGATGGATACCCCGTTTCAATGGACGAAACAAATCGCCAGCCACTTCGGTGGAACGCGAAATGGCATGGCCATTTCGTGGCCCAAACGTATTAAAGCACACGGCGAAATCCGCGAACAATTCCACCACGTCATCGACATCGCGCCGACGATTCTCGAGGCGGTAGGCGTTGAGTTTCCCAACGAGCTCAACGGCATCGCTCAAAAGCCGATCGAAGGCGTCAGCATGATGTATACGTTTGACGATGCCGACGCGCCGGGGCGACGCACCAAGCAGTACTTCGAAATGCTCGGCAACCAAGGCATCTATCACGATGGCTGGATGGCGAGCGCGCTGCGAGGTGTTCCTTGGCTCAGTGAGAACGAGCCGATGGATCTGCTCAATATGCCCTGGGAACTCTATCACATTGACGAAGATTTCAGTCAGGCCAACGATCTCTCGAAAGAAAACCCCGAGAAACTTAAAGAGTTGGTGAAATTGTTTTTCGCCGAAGCTGCTCGATACAACGTCTTGCCGCTCGACGACCGCAAAACTGAGCGATTGAACGTCGAGAATCGTCCCAGCCTGACCGAAGGACGCTCGACTTTCACTTATCCCGATTTGCTGAGACTTCCCGAGGGTGCCGCTCCCGATCTCAAGCATCGCGATCACCAAATCATTGCCAAAGTCACGATTCCCGCCGGGGGTGCCGAAGGCATGATCTTCACTCAGGGGGGTCGCTTTGCTGGTTACGGACTCTTCGTCAAAGACAACAAGCTCGTCTACCACTACAACCTCGCGGGCGTCGAGCGGTTCAATGTTGATTCCGATGGCGTGCTACCCACCGGCGAAGTCGAGCTGAAAATGGTGTATAAGACCGACGCCAACAAACCGTTTGCTGGAGCCGACATCACCCTCTTCGCCAACGACAAACAGATCGGCAAAGGTCGTGTCAAAAAGAGCATTCCGAACCGCGTGACACTCGACGAGACACTCGACATCGGCTTCGACACCGGGACACCTGTCGCCGAGGTCTACGAGATGCCGTTCAAGTTCACAGGGCAGTTGAAAGACGTGACGATTGAACTTGAAGACTGAGAGAAATAAGTCTCGGGGCGACGCGGATCCTCCTTTGGCGATTCGTGCGCAGTCACGATGCTTGCTGCTGGAAGGTAGAGGTGGCAAAATGAACGCGAGGCGACGGATAGTTCGCTCTTCAATTTCTCTCATTCCCTAGCTCGGAGCCAATCCGATGATCGAAGCCATCAATACACAGCACGATCACATTCTCGCGTTCAAAATCTCGGGCAAACTGCACGACGAAGACTACAAGTTGTTTGTGCCCCTCGTTGACGAAGCGATTGCCGAGGGAGGAAAAGTTCGAATCCTTGCTCAATTCCACGACTTCGATGGGTGGGACGCCCACGCCCTGTGGGACGACATCAAGTTCTCGACAACCCATTGCACAAAGATCGAGCGAATCGCGCTGGTTGGCGAAAGCAAATGGGAACAACATATGGCAACCGTGTGTAAACCTTTCACGATGGCAAAGATTCAGTACTTCGACGCGAGCCAGATCGATGACGCGATTGAGTGGCTGGCATCGCCGTGATCGTGCGAGGTTGGCTGGGGTCGCACCGATACAGAAAACATTTCAGCGTGGGGAGTCGATTGCGATGCGAGTTCGTTCGTTGATGTTATTCGTGATCGTTCTGATTGCAGCAGGTTCGCTCGCTGCCCAAGAGCCGCTTCCGTCGTGGAACGACGGCGCAGCCAAAGCCTCGATTCTTGCGTTCGTCGAGAAGGTCACCGATAAATCGTCGCCCCATTACGTATTGCCAGCCGAGCGAATCGCCGTCTTCGATAACGATGGCACGCTGTGGCCCGAAAACCCGTTGCCGTTTCAATTGCTGTTCGCGCTCGATGAACTCAAACGTCTCGCACCCGAACATCCTGAATGGCGCGACAATCCGGCACTACAAGCGGCGCTTAACGGCGATGTCGCTGAACTCAAAGAAGGGGGAACAAAAGCGCTGCTCGAAGTCATCGCCGCTTCGCACTCCGGGATGACGACCGACGAATTCGACGACCGGGTTCGCAACTGGCTCCAAACGGCTCGGCATCCACGGTTTGATCGACCTTACAACGAGCTCGGTTACCAGCCGATGATCGAACTGCTCGCTTATCTTCGCGCCAATGGGTTCAAGACTTTCATCGTCTCTGGCGGCGGAGCCGACTTCATGCGGGTGTGGGCCGAAGAGGCCTATGGCATTCCGCCGGAGCAGGTCGTTGGTTCGGTCGGGGGGGTTCATTACCAAATGACCGACCGCGGCCCGGTGCTAATCAAAGACGCCGGCGTCGCCTTCATCGACGATAAAGCGGGCAAACCGGTTGGCATCCATCGCCAAATCGGTCGGCGGCCCATTGCCGCCTTCGGCAATAGCGACGGCGACAAAGAGATGCTCGAGTGGACGACAATCGGTCGAAATCCAAGCTTCGGGTTGATTGTACGCCATACCGACAATGTGCGAGAATACGCCTACGACGCGAATCCCACGAGCAGCGGCAAACTCGTTGAAGCTTTGGCGGAAGCGCCCGGCCGTGGCTGGGTCGTGGTCGATATGGAGCGCGACTGGAAGCAAGTGTTTGCCGACTGAATCGAACCTACCCCTTTTCTACTTTTGCGAGAACATTGCCATGCGAATTACACTCGGAATTGTCTTCTCGGCAGTCGCCATGACGGCCAGTTGCCAAGCTCAACCCGCCGCAGCTCCCGTTGCTGAGACCGAAACCAAGTCAGTGACGCCCGGCGATGAAGTCAAAGCTTTCTTTGGCAACTACCTCGAAGCTTTCAACAAAGGCGACGCCGATGCGCTCGCCAAGATGTGGACCACCGACGCGATCTGGACGAGTGACGCCGATGGCTCTTCGACAGAGGGAAGCGAGGCCATCGCGGCCGAACTCAAAGCTGTGTTCACTGAGGCACCGGGCCTGAAGATCGCTGGCCAAATCGATCGCGTGCATCCGGTCACCGATGGCGTGATTAGCATCGAAGGCCAAGCCACCACGAGCCGTCGCGACGTCGAACCCGCCACGTCGTCGTTCGCCGCCATCGTCGTCAAGAGTGCTAATGGCTGGCAGCTCGCGAGTGTCCGCGAGTTTGCACCACCGGTCATCGATACTCCCTATGAGAAACTCAAAGAGTTCGAGTTCCTCGTCGGCGATTGGCAAGACGACACCGACGCCGCCACGATCAACACAACTTTCCGCTGGGGTGCCGGCCAATCGTTCTTGGTGCGAAGTTATACAGTAGAATCCGAAGACGCCGAGCCGCTGCAAGGCACTCAAGTCATCGGCTGGGATCCCCGCGCGCAGACGGTTCGCTCGTGGAGCTTTGACTCGATCGGTGCCTTTGGCGAAGGTACATGGTCGCGCGCCGGTGACGAATGGGTCGGTCGCCTCACCCAGATTTTGCCCGACGGCGGTGCCGCTTCGGCGACGCAAGTCATTCGCCGCGTCGACGACAACACCCTCGAAGTCGCGACCGTCGGTCGCGAAGTCAATGGCGAACCACAGCCCTCGGCCGACCCAGTTCGCGTTGTTCGTGTGAAAACCGAATAGTCGCTGATTGCTCCGCAATCTGTGTGCTGACCGCGGAGCGGTCAGCGACAATCCGCCGCAATATAGCTCACTTGGTTCGGCTTCCCTCCTACCAACAACTCTTCACACCTACAGGTGTTCGCATGACAAACCTAAATCGACTTGTCGCACTTTTACTCGTTTCGCTGATGTTCCTAGGCGACGACGCCTTGGCCATCGGCCGCGGCGGTGGTGGCGGGGGTGGTCGTGGTGGTGGTGGCGGAGGCGGCGGCGGGATTTCGCGCGGA
>JBGSRO010000022.1:0-18653 GCA_041737535.1 Pirellulales bacterium
GAAGCAGATCATCTCATACGTTCGCAGCGTCGGCTGTTTGCCCGTCCACAATGCGATCAACATACTGGCGATGATCGCGCAGTAGGTCTGAATCTCGATTCCGTTCTGATCGTGCTTGAGCAGATGCCGGCAACCGAGAATGTGCTTGAAGAAGCGAAAGAACGTCTCAATGGCCCAGCGTTTGGCGAACAGCAGCGCGATCGTCTCGGCAGGAACATCGAGCCGATTCGTCGCGATTCGCAGAATGCCATCGCTATCGACACCGCTGGAACCACCACGATACTTGCCGCGACTGGTGTGCGGATTGATCCGCACGCAGACCACGCGGAGCGGATGATCGGGTCGGCTGGCTGCGTTACCGTTGGTAAAACGAACTACTTCGTCGCTGATGATTTCATCGATGGCCGCGTCGTCGTTACGGTGATTCTCCTTCACCGTTTCCCAAACGCTATTATCGCGTAGTCGAATGACATAGCTGCTATTTGCCGCGACGATCTGATTGAACAGGGCGAACTTGGCGTAGCCTCGATCGGCGACATACAGCCGATCCGATTCAACGACCTTGGCGAGTACGGCTCGTTCGTCATCCTCTCCCCCGGCGTTGCCGGTCACATCGATGCGTGTCGGCACGCCCTTGAGGATTTCAAAGTGCGTGTGCAAACGCCATTTGACCATCCCACTGCCAGTGTTGGCTTTCCGCAAAGAGGCTTCCATGATTTTGGGCAAGGTGGCCACCAGCGTGCCGTCAACTAGCGTAATGGTCGACTTGATGCCCGCTAGTCGCTTGTCTTGGGCAAGGGGCTGGAGTTGTTCTCCCAACTCGGCGACGATTTCTTGGAGTCGTTCGGGCTCGAAGAGGCGGGTCGCTTCGGAGAGCGAACCTAGCGATGCGCGTGAACAGCCCAGCTTTTTCTGAACGTTCTTCAACTCGCTCGCTTGCTGAATGCCGCGTAGCGAGGTGACAATGGGGTTGAACAGATACAGCAGCATCAACATGCCGTACTGATCGTAATGCAGCGTGCGATTGCCGGCCCTATCCCGCTGGCAGCCATCCTCATGCAGTCGAGAAAGAAGGGGTGCCAGCTTGTCAAAATACTTCAAGCCGGTGACGTCCGATTCTTTGATTTTTGGTTTAGCTTTCGCGCCCATGCCGCCAATTATGCGCGATCAACTCACAGGGCGCAACTCCACTTAAACTGTGTATATTGCCTCAATGGCGTGGCGCAATTCTTGTGCCGAACAGTATTGAGCCAGTCCCATTTATTCACAGCCTCTGTGCGGGAATGACGTTGCGCCCCGCCCGGTGACTGCGCGCAGTTAACCGGGCAATCTCTTTCGCAAAAGTCTTCGCAATCACTGCGCGGCAAAGGCTCAGTTTGGCCGTCATTTCGCCCGCGTCGATCGAGAACCCGCGCGTGAGTATCGTGAAGTCGCCCGGCCGCTCGTGGGCCGGCAAATCGGCGACGCTTTCGGCGATAGCGCAGCGGAACAACTCGCGGATTGCCGGATGCGAGACGGCCCGCCGCTTCGACCAGACCCAAAGCCGTCGCCGGCTGATTTCGTCGCGAATCCGCGTCGGATTGGGGACGACGAGCGCGACCAAGTGGCTCAGCCCGTCGCCGCAGACACAGACTTGCTCGACTAAAGGTGATGCCGCGATGATGGCTTCGATGGTCGCCGGAGCGACTTTCTTGCCAGTCGACAAGGCGATCAATTCCTTGCGGCGGCCGACGATTCGCACATGGCCGGTCGGCGTCAACTCGGCCAAATCGCCCGTGTGCAACCAGCCATCGGCAAGCGCCTCGGCCGAGGCCGCGTCATTCCGCCAGTAGCCAAGCATCACACTTGGGGCACGCACTAATAATTCGCCATCGCTGCCAATATTGACTTCGACATTCGGCAATGGTCGACCGACCGTGCCCGCCTCACGGTCAGCGGGCGACGACATCGACACCACTGGCGCCGCCTCGGTCAATCCATACCCGTCGGCGAGCGGCACACCGGCCGCTTCAAATTGCTCGACCACCCGTGCCGACAATGGCGCGCCACCCGAATAACAGCGACGTATTGCGCCCCCCAAGAGGGCCCGCAACGCGTCGCCACTTGCTCCCCCGGCGAGTTTCTCGAATAGGTACGGAACCCCCACAATCGCTGTCGGCCGAGCGATTTGCAGGTCTTTGAGCAAATGCTCGCGCCCCCGTGAGAGCACCATTCGCGAGCCACGCAGCAGCCACACATTCAAATCGCAAGTTCGCGCGTAGGCGTGACTAAATGGCAAAATCGCCAATCGAGTTTCGTTGCCATCCCCCCCGGCTACCCCACTCACGGCTTCGGCATTGGCGACGAGATTCTCGCGCGAGAGCATCACGCCGAGCGGCTCGCCGGTCGTGCCCGAAGTGTAGATGAGCGACGCCAAGTGAGCGGGTGATTCGATGGTCGTTTCGCGGAGCGAGTCGGGCAGCGGCCTACCGTCGCCACCAATCACGAGTCGCACGTCGGCATGATCGATCAACTTGGCATTCAGCGCGGCCGTGTTGGCCGCGTGCAGTGGCACATGCACCGCGCCGAGCGCCGCGAGAGCCAAATCGTTCACGATCCACGCCCGCGAGTTGGGTCCACACTGGGCGACACGATCGCCGGTCCGCACGCCAAGGGCCGCGAGTTCGCTCGTCCGCGCTTCGACCAGTTCGGCCAGCTCAGACCAGCGGGTCCATACGACACGGCTGTTTTCGATCGTGCCCAGTGCCGGAGCGTCGGTTCGTCGGCAAGAAATGTCGAACACAAATAACTTCTCAATGGCCAAAAATCGTTGTCGAAACCGCCTCACGAGTCTGTTAGACTCACTGAAATGAATACCCGGCTTCGCCCACTCACGAGAAAGTGCTCTTCCGCGGCAGGTCGCGGCTAGCCAGACTCCGCACTCCAATCTCATCATTCATCATTTTGTCATTTTGTCATTTTGTCGCTTTTCGAAAAACAGAGGCGACAAAATGGGCTCTTAGAGTCCACCCCCCCAAGTGGGAATCTGCTGCAAATCAAGTGGTTTGGTGAATCCCCAGGCAAAAATTCAAAGGAATAAAGTCGCATGAAATCGTTTTTGTCGTTTTGCAAACAAAACGACGTGCTTGAATCGATAAAACAAGGACTTTCGCGAATCGATTTGTTGCTTCACGTTTTGCAAAGCGACAAAATGCAATCGGCACGAAATCTGCCAACAAGGCGACACGAGATTGTTGGTCTGCAAAAACTTGAAACGAATACGCGATGCCAATGAGTATGACAGCGCAATGGTAGAGAAGAAAGAAACCGCCGATAAACGCCGATGCACGCAGATTTTGGACGGCGCAAATTTTGGACGACAACGAGCACTCGCATGACCACAGTGGGTGAATCGCCAGCGAGGTTTGCCGGTCATTTGCTTTGCCGCACTCCGAACAAGTCGTGAATCGGCGTTCATCGGCGTTCATCGTTGGCTTCTTGGCGCGGCAGCGATACGACGCTGTGCTGTCGTGTTAGCCAGCGATCTCGAAACCCTTGCGAGGAGTCCGGCTTACGAAGGTTTGAGCTTCGTCGTCACCCACAATCTTCTCAAGAGTTGGATCCCATTCGAGCGTCCGATTGAGCCGCATCGCGATGTTCGCGAGGTGACACGTTGTGAGAATGCGATGATGCGAGTAGACATCGCTGATCGGCTCTTCGCCCGACTTGACGCAATTGAAAAAGTCCTCCATGTGACTGGTCGGCGTGCGGCCTTTATAGACTCGCTCGATGGCACCCTCGGGCAGGGGGTTGTCGGCCAGTGTTTCGACCGCCCGGCCGGTCAGTCGGCCACGATTGACAAACAGGTTTCCCTTCGATCCTTCCCAAAGAATTCCGTTGGGGAACTTAGCGACCGGTTCATCGACGTTGTCTTGGATCCGAAGTTCGACACCATTGGCGAATTCGCACTTGAGCTTGAAACCAACGGCCGTGTTGTATTGATTGGCAACGACCGGATAACCCTTTTCGAAAGCGACCGGATGATTGACGTACAGGGGCTCGATTTTGACTGGGCTCGTGTCGTCGAGACCCAAAGCCCACTGGGCGATATCGACATGATGGGCACCCCAGTCGGTCAGTTTGCCGCCGGAGTACTCGTACCACCAACGAAACTCGTAATGACAACGCTCGGGAATGTAGTCGACCTTGGGTGCCTGCCCCAGCCAGCGATCCCAGTCGAGTCCGGTTGGCACCTTGGCCGTTTTCAGTTCGCCGCTGCGCGGCGCGCCGTTGATGGCGACCCACACTCGCTTGACATCGCCGATGCGTCCTTCGCGGATGAGTGCGGCGGCGTTCACGAAATTCTGTTTCATTTCAGTCCGCTGTTGCGTGCCGACTTGAAACGTGCGGCCCGTCTCCTTGGCAACGCGGCAAATTTTTTGGCCTTCTTCGATGGTGAGCGTCAGTGGTTTTTCGCAGTAGACATCCTTGCCCGCTTGCATCGCTTCGATGGCGATTTTGGTGTGCCAATGATCGGGCGTACCAATCGTGACGACATCGATATCTTTGCGGTCGAGAATCTGGCGGTAGTCGCCCACCCCTTCGGGAGTGCGCCCGGTTTTATCGGTAAAGCTTCGCTGGGCTCGTTCGATTCGCTTGGCGTCGACATCGCAAACGGCGGCGATGCTGGCGTACCGGGCGGCACCAGCGGTCACGGTCAGGTTACGTCCGCCGACGCCGATGGCTCCCAGCACGAGGCGGTCGCTCGGCGCGGCCCACGATGCTTTTGTCGGGAGCCAATAGGGACTCGCAGCGGCCGCCGTGAGGCCAGAACCGGCGGCGATGAATTGACGACGAGTCGTTTTCGTTTTGCTCATGTTCGAAATTCTCTATTTGTGGGTTTTTTTGTACCCATCGTAGACTGCGTGAAGTGCCCAGACTGCACCAATATACAGGCTCGTCGCCAAGTAAGCCAACGATCGTCGAACCGACGGCAGGGATTCCCACCAGTCGGATTGCAAGTCAGAATGCAGGGTGAAATTTGCCTGTTTTTTCGCCAAATCTTGAAAACCAATGCTAACTCCCGAGCAGATTCGCGGCCGCGCCCGCACAAAAATCGTTGCCACCCTCGGCCCCGCCTCAAGCGACCCCGACACGATTCGCGAACTGGTGATCCGTGGTGCCGCTGTGTTCCGTCTCAACATGGCTCACGGGTCGATGGAGGAGCAGCAAACCAAAGTCGACGCGATCCGCCAAGTGAGCAAGGAACTCGACTTCCCGGTCGCCATCTTGGTCGACCTCGCCGGCCCGAAGTTTCGCTTGGGCGAGATAGCCGATGGATCGATCTATTGCGATCGTGACCAGGAGTTTCACTTCGTACCTGAGGGTACGCAGCAGCATCCGAATGAGTTCGTTAGCAGTTATGAGCCGCTGGTTCACGAACTGAGAGTGGGCGACCAGGTGATGCTAGCCGACGGCACTGTCATCATGGAGGTGACCGGCAAGAAGGCAAACCGGGCGTCGATGAAGGTGATTCAGCCGGGCAACGTGAGGAGCCGCCAAGGGATTAACCTGCCGGGCGTCACGCTGAGTGCCCCGGCAATTAGCGTGACCGACCATCAACACGCCATCTGGGCAGCGAAGGCAAATGTCGACTTTGTGAGCTTGAGCTTCGTCCGCGCACCCGACGAGGTCCGCGCGCTGAAAGATATTCTCCGCAGTAGCGGTTCGCACGCGCGGGTCGTCGCCAAAATTGAAAAACGCGAAGCGCTCGATCGCCTCGAAGAAGTCGTTGCCGTGAGCGACGCCGTGATGGTCGCGCGGGGTGACCTTGGTGTCGAGATTGACGTCGCCGAGATGCCGATCGAGCAGAAACGGATTATTCGCATGTGCCATCGCTACGACCGGCCCGTGATCATCGCGACGCAGATGCTCGAGTCGATGCACGAGTCGCAGCGACCGACCCGTGCCGAGGTGACCGACGTGGCGAATGCTGTACTCGACGGAGCCGATGCGACGATGCTGTCGGGCGAAACGGCGATTGGCAAGTACCCTCGGGAAGCGGTCGCCATGATGAACCGCATCGCGCTTGCCACCGAGGCGAGCATGCGCACCCGTCCGCCGCTCGAAAGCGAGGTGAACCCCGCGCCGAAGCTGCACGAAATCACTCGCGCGGTCGTTCACGGTGCCGGGGCGATGGCTTATTCGCTACGCGCGAAGCTGGTGGTTGTTGCCAGCCACAAGGGAGGTACGGCACTAGCGCTCAGTCAACAACGCAACTTTGTGCCCACGATTGGTGTCAGCAAGAGCGAACGAACACTCCGACAGATGTGCCTTTATTGGGGCGTCACACCATTGGGCAATGCCCCGGCGACCGACATGCAGGGGCTCATCCGCCACGCCGACGCCTGGGCCAGAGGGGTCGGCTTCGCGCAGAAGGGAGACCGCATCGTAATCGTCGGCGGCTCGCACCTTGCCGCCGGTCCCGACGACGACGAAATGGCCGCAGGGGTGCATGATATCGTAATCGTGCACGAGGTAGAGGCGTGAGGAGGAACGCGGAACGCGGTGCACCGACTTCACCGGCTCGCACGAAGACAATCAGACGATTTACGGTTTCGTCGCCACTTCGGTTGGTTTGTCGATCAGCGTCTCGCGCATCACCATCGCGTATTTCATGCTGCTAGTCGGTCCAGCGAAACCGATGACGCTTTCATCGACCGCCATTTTTTGGGCGACTACTTGGCCACGCTCGATGTCGAATTCAATGGAACCTTTCATGAGCCGCTGGACGAGTTGAGCTTCGATTTCGGGAGGAACAGGTTGCAACACTTGATAAGCGACTTCGATCGTCGCGATACCGTCTTTGACACTAGCCAGTTTGTAATGACGGCGGGCTTCGATGTCGCGCTGACCGCCATCTTTGAGCGAGACCGCCACCTTGCGGGGTTCATCCCACGTTTCGCCGACCTTGACGGGCTTTTCGGGGAGCAACGTCGCGATGGGAGCTTCGGTATCGGCGGCGGGCTGCTTGTGTTTGATGTCGCGAGACATCACTTTACCGTTGGGCTTCATGCGAATCACGCTCAACGGCACACCAACCGCGCGGGCGGCGTCTTCGAAACCGGCGGGGGGCGATTTGGCGTCACGACTGTCGAAGAGCATCTCGGCCCGATCGGGAAGCTTATTCGTCATACGAACACTCTCGACCATGTGCAAGAGTTCGATCTCGCCATCGTCCATCACGTCTTGGATTTTCCAGACCTTGATGCTGTCGCTCTTGGTGAGGGCGCTTTGAGTCGTCCCCTCAATGGTGCTGCGAATATCGGCTTTGTGCGAAACCGCGTAGCGGATGACATCGCCGAGGGCGAATTTGTACTCGAGTTGGTAGGTCTCGGCAGCGCGTGTGGCGCTAAGGAGCGTGGCGCAAATGATTGCGAGGGAGAGTGCGAATTTCATCTGTTTGCGTCCTTGCTTGAGAGTTAAATGACGAAGCCCGAATGACGAAAGAGAAAGATACGTTCGTCATTCGGATTTTTTATTCGATTAATTTCTTCCCATAGAGTTGCCCACCCCAACCGAGTTTTTCACGGAGTGTGCGATAGTAGCCACGATCGGGGACTTCGACCAACTGGAACGCCTGGGGACTGCGGGCGATTTTAATGCGGGCGTCGGGGGTTAGCTCGCCGACCACGCGACCGTCGACCATCAACGAGGTGCCTTCGTTAATGTTTTTTGGAACAATTTCAAAGAGCCGATCGGCCGAGTCGACGACCGGGCGATTGGTGAGTGTATGGGGACTGATGGGGCTAAACACAAACGCCTGTAGATCCTTTTTGAGGATCGGACCACCATTGCTGAGGCTGTGGGCGGTCGACCCAACCGGCGTACTAATAATTAAACCGTCGCAACTGTAAGTCGTTACCAATTCTGCGTCAACGTAAAGCTCGACTTCAAGCATGGCAAACGGTGGACCTGCTAGCAGTGCTGCCTCATTGAGTCCCAATTGTCGCTTCACCGGTTGTCCGGGGCGGTGCAATTCGCACTCGAACATCAAGTGGTTGGTGACGCAGGCGTCGCGAGAACAAATGGAGGGGAGCACGGCTTCGAGATGCTCGGGCTGGACGTGGGCGAGAAAGCCAAGTTTGCCCAAGTTGACACCCAGCACAGGAATTTGCCGCGTACCCATCAGGTGGGCGGTGCGCAGAATCGAGCCATCGCCACCAAAGACGATAGCGAGATTCGCTTCGGCCGGGATTTCGCCCGCTTCGAGGTCGAGAACGCGAGCGACGACTTGGCAGTGGAGTGCGATGAGCGGGGCGTGGCGGTCGAGTTCGGCGCTCATCGCCGGGCGAGTGCCATCGGTGATGAGAACCGCTTTGGTTTCGGGATTCATAGCGAGCGAAGCTGGCGGGTGGCGAAATTCGATCATTAGTGTCGACCGTTGGCGACCGTTCGTCAACGTGAACGAGAATTGCGAAAATTTGACGATCGACGCAGTTGCGCAGGGACAAATCGCCGGGGAGTTGGGGAAATTGACTCGCAGAGGGTCAATAAGTCTGGCTTTCGCTGGCCAATCGGATAAGACTTGTAACAACGAGCAACTTCGCTCGGTCATTTTGCCCGACTTTGCGAGGCCATTGTGCTGACGAAATACACCACCGTTGCGATGCTAATTTGCTCTGTCGTGGCTGCCAGCTTGCCTTGTTCAGCTTGGTCGCAGATGGTTGACCAGAAAGTGGTCGCTGCGAAATTCGAGGCAACGCCACCGAAGTTTGATGAAGCCACCAAGCGGCATCCGCTTTGGCCAGCCTATGAAATGGCGAAGGAATCGCTTAACTGGATCGACGCCAACGTCAGCGATTATACGTGCAACATGGTCCGTCGCGAGCGCATTGGCGAAGAGCTGAGGCCCTATGAGTTTGGCGAATTGAAAATCCGCCACGCCCGGCGTGACGCGAGCGATGCGATCGTACCATTCTCGGCTTACGTTCACTTCACCAAGCCGGCGGCAGTTGCCGGCCGCGAGGTGCTGTTCGTCGCAGGCGAACACGCTGGGCGGATGTTCGTGAAACGAGGGGGGCCTCGACTTAGCCAACTCTCGGCTTTCGTCGATCCGACGAGCGCGGCCGCGATGCGCGAAAATCGCTATCCCATCTTTGAGATTGGTTTTCGCAACATGGCATTGCGGCTAATTGAGCAGATCGAGCGCGACATGGAGTATGACGAAGTCGACGTGAAGTTTTTCAAGAACGCGAAAGTCGATGGGGTGATATGCACGCGGATCGAAGTTGTTCACCCGTTGCCACGCAAGCACTTCAACTATCACAAAGCGATGGTATTTGTCGACGACCAGCGGCGTCTACCGATCGGTTTCGCCAGTTTCACGTGGCCCGAAGAGCAGGGGGGGCCACCATTGCTGCTCGAGGAATACGTGTTCACAAACGTGAAGCTCAATGTGGGACTGGGTGACGACGACTTCGATCGCACGAACCCGGCTTATGGTTTCAATCGTTACAACGAAGAAGAGTGAAGGATAGGGCCATCGCCGCCAGACCTTAGCGAGCGAGCCGCGCTGCACATTTCCGTCCCAATATTTGCACTTCGCGTATGAAAGTCTGTGTTGTTGGCATCGGTCACGTTGGTTCGACGGTCGCTTACACGCTGTTGGTCGACGAGTCGGTACGAGAGTTGGTGCTGGTCAGCCGGGATCAAAGGCGGGTCGAGGGCGAAGTGCTCGACTTGCAACATGCGTCGAATTTTCTCGACACGCCGGCCAACGTCACGGCAGGCGACTTGCACACGGGCGGCTGCGACATAGTTGTGCTCACTGTTAGTGGCAAGCAGGCAACGGCGAAGCGATCGTCGCTCGCGAAAGAGAACGCCGATATTTTTCGCGCGATTGTGCCGCCACTGGCGACGGCGAATCCGAGTGCAATAATCGTCGTTGTCTCCAATCCGGTTGAAGCACTCACGCAGCTAACGATGCAACTCACGGGATTTGACCCCGCGCGCGTGCTGGGAACAGGAACGCTGATCGATAGCTTAAGGTTTCGCTCGGCGCTGTCACGTCACTTGGGGATTCATCCCGACGATGTGCGGGCGTATGTGATTGGTGAGCATGGCGACTTTCAATTTCCGCTACTCAGTAGCGCGTCGACTGGTGGTGTTCGTCTGCTACCCGACGATGTGCCGGCTGAGGCGATCGAGTCAACCACGCAGTCGGGACAGATGGTGTTTGAGCGGCGCGGCTACACGAATTTTGCGATTAGCCAAGCCGTGGCGATGATCGTCCGCAGCATCGCCTTCGACCAACGCCGGACGCTACCGATCTCGACGATGGTGGCCAACGTCGGCGGTTTCGCCGAAGTTTGCCTGTCGGTTCCCTGCGTTGTCGGCCGGCGCGGAGTCCTGCGAAAGTTGCTGCCGAAGCTCGACGACAATGAACGGACACAGTTTGAAGCTTGTGCCCGCGAGGTGGCCGAAGTTTACGCGTCAATGCGCTAACACGTTGCGAAGTGCCTGACAATTTTCTCTGGCACCCCAAGCAGGGGAACCGCCACGACGCAACGACGCAAAGTGACACGGCACAAAAAGATGCAAACAAACAAAAAGCGTGAGAAGCGGCTTAATGGCAATGCTAATGAAAATCTCGAAGCGACAACCGGGTGCAAACCGAGCGGTCTCTGCTCGTCGACTTAGTCTTCCATTTGTGGCGCTCCGTAGCTTTCGTTTCACTTCTCGAAAGTCGTGCGTTGCCACTCTGTTTCGTGGCGTCGTCTTGGCGTTCTCCGCGTCTTTGCGGTTTTTTTGAATAGGTCTCTGCAAAAAACCCGGCCATAGTTTCTTGTCAGACACGTTGCGACGAGCGTTTTGCAATTGGCCGAGGCGGGCTTTATACTTAGGGTCCACAGCTTTCCTTGCTCACTCACCTATGGCGGTTGTTATGATGATGCGATTTAGTTTGTTAGCCGTTACTCTGCTGCTGGTCTCTGCTCGTGACTCAATAGCCGAGTTAAGGCTACCGAGCGTGTTTAGCAATCACATGGTGCTGCAACGCGACATGCCGCTACGCGTGTGGGGGTGGGCGGCACCCGAGACCGCTGTGGTAGTCGAGGTAGCGGGGCAGACAAAAAAGGGCAAAGCCGATGGCGAAGGGTACTGGCAAGTCGAGCTTGAGGCGATGCCCGCAGGCGGCCCGCACACGATGGTGGTCGAAGGAGATGGCCGAGTGCAGATCGACGACATACTCGTCGGCGAGGTTTGGGTTTGTTCAGGGCAGTCGAACATGCAGTGGAACTTGGCATCGAGCGATGGCGCCGATCTCGAACTCTTGTCGGCCGAGCAACCACAGATTCGTTTGCTGACGGTCGAAGCGGTCGGCACGCAGGAACCGCTCGATGACTTCGATGGGGCATGGGAGAAATGCACTCCCGGCACGGCGCCGCAGTTTTCAGCGGTCGGCTATCACTTTGGGCGCAGGTTGCAGGCATCGCTGGGGGTTCCGATTGGGTTGATCGACAACGCCTGGGGAGGCTCGGCCGCCGAGGCTTGGACGCCGCGCGAGAAGCTGGCCGCCGACGAGCAATATGCCGACCACCTTAAGTATTGGGAGGGTCAAGCAGACAAAGTCGACGAGAAAAAGATTCGCGAAGAGTTCGCCAAGCAACACGATCGATGGAAGAAGCGAATGGAGTCGGCAGTTGCCGCTGGCAAACCGATTCCTAGTTGGCAGCATCCGAGCCATCCGCTGCTCGGCAATCAACGTGCGAGCAACCTCTACAACGGCCGCGTCGAACCGATCGCTGGCTTTGGAATTCGGGGAGTTATTTGGTATCAAGGAGAGTCGAACGCGGGGCGAGCTTACCAATATCGCTCGCTATTTCCGACGATGATCTCAGCATGGCGCGAACGGTGGGGGCAAGGTGACTTTCCGTTTTACTGGGTGCAATTGGCTGACTTTCAGCCCGAAGTGACCAATCCAACCGACAGCAATTGGGCCGAACTACGCGAGGCCCAAACGATGACACTCGACAAACTCGAACATGTCGGCGAAGCAGTGATCGTTGATTTGGGTGAAGGCAAAGACATTCACCCTAAGAACAAGCGAACGGTCGCCGATCGTTTGGCGCGGCTAGCGCTGGCGAACGACTATGGAATGAAGATTGTCGCTGCCAGCCCACGGTACGACTCGGTGAGATTCGCCGAAGGCAAAGCAATCGTGACACTCACTGGAGTCGACCGGCTGACGACGTTCGATGTGGGTGACGTACTCGGCTTTGCAGTTGCCGGTGACGATCATAAATGGGTGAATGCCAAAGCGAAGATTCAGGACGGTGGCAAGGTCGAAGTCTGGAGCGATGCCGTTAAGGATCCGGTGGCCGTTCGTTATGCCTGGGCACAAAATCCGGTTTGCAACCTTTATTCGGGTGCTGGACTACCCGTCACACCTTTCCGGACCGACGACTGGCCGGGTGTGACCGGTGGCAAGAAATAGAACCGGTTGTGCTGATCGGTGTCACCCACGTGGGTCCCACAAGACAGGACGCAACGATTAGTGGGGCAATTGCTTATTGGCAAAGTGCATTGATTCGCCCGGTGCTGAAATCGATGCTCACCGGGATGGCCTAGGTTTGAGAGGTTTCTCAGTCGAAATCTGCGCGCAACGGAGCGAGCGGCGACGAGTGAACCGCTCCAACAACCGTCCGAATTCGTCATGTCATCGATGCTTGCCGAACCTCAGCAAGTGAGTTTGCTCGAATCGCTGTTGGGCGACGAGGTCTTCCTGCCTCGCGAGCCCAGGACAATCGACGAGCTTGGCGTCAGCCATGTGCTCGTCGAAGGACTTGCGAGCAAATACCTGTTGCAAGTCGGCACCGCGACGGGACGCGAGCTCGCGCGGCGGCTCTGTATTCCTTTCTCGCTCATCGACGATTTGCTGAGCGACTTGCGCAAGCGGCAACTCGTCGTTCATGTTGGACAGGCTCAGCTTAACGATTACATCTATCGGCTTACCGACATGGGTACCGATCGAGCCCGCTCAGCGATGAAAGCGTGTGGCTACGTCGGCCCGGTGCCGGTGCCGCTGGGCGACTATGTGCTCAGCGTCGAAGCCCAAACGATTCGTGGCGAAGCGATCAGGCGTCACGACTTAGAGCGCGCCTTTGCCGGTATTTCGGTCGAGGGCGACATGTTCGCAACCCTCGGACCGGCGATCAATAGCGGGGCGGGACTGTTTCTCTACGGACCTCCTGGCAACGGCAAGACGACAATTGCGAAGCGGATTACTCGCTGCTTTAGTCAACACGTCTGGCTGCCCCACGCGCTGATCGAAGATGGTCAGTTCATTAAACTATTTGACGCCGCTTTTCACGAACCATTGCGAGAAGATCCGGGTGGTTCGCATGGCGCGATCAAACACGATCAGCGTTGGGTTAAAATTGCCCGCCCAACGGTTATCGTCGGTGGCGAGCTAACGATGGACAGCCTCGAAATCCGCCATGACCCGGCGACCAATGTGAGCGAGGCGTCGCTACAACTCAAGAGCAATTGCGGCTGTTTGTTGATCGACGACTTCGGTCGGCAGCGGGTCGATCCGACTGAGCTACTGAATCGCTGGATCGTGCCGCTCGAGAATCGCATCGACTATTTGACGATCGCCACGGGCCGCAAGATTCAAGTGCCATTCGACCAACTGATCATATTCTCAACGAACCTACAGCCGAACGACTTGGCCGACGAGGCTTTCCTGCGACGAATTCCGTACAAGGTCGAGATCGGCAATCCTTCGGTCGATGAGTTCCGCAGCCTGTTCAAGACCTTTTGCGAGTCGCTCGGGTGCAGCTATCGTCCCGAGGCGGTCGACTACCTGGTACACAAACACTACAAGCCGCACGGACGACCACTGCGGCGTTGTCATCCTCGCGATTTGCTTAGTCAAATCAACAACTACAGCGTCTATGCCGGTGTGCCGCTCGAATTGCGGCCCGATTATCTCGATCGCGTCGTCGAGGGTTACTTTACTGCTGTGGGCAACTCGTCCCAAGTGTCAAACAAGGTTAGTTGATCGTGTCGACTCCATTTCATAGTCAAATTCCCGCACTGCCTGGCTATCAGTTGACCGAGCGACTCGGCACTGGTGGCTGTGGCGAGGTGTGGCGCGCTGAGGCGCCGGGCGGTATCGCCAAGGCGGTGAAGTGCGTGTTTGGGCAGTATAACGAGAAGCGCGCTGAGGCAGAGCTTCGCGCATTGCAGCGCATCTAGGCGGTGCGGCATCCGTTTCTGCTATCGCTCGAGCGAATCGAAATTTCCGAAGGTCGGTTGTTTGTCGTAACCGAACTAGCCGACGCCAGCTTGCGCGACAGAATGCAGGAATGCCTCAACGAAGGGTTGCCTGGTATTCCTCGCGCCGAGTTGTTGCGACATTTGCGCGAAGCAGCCGAGGCGCTTGACTATCTGAGTAGCAACTTCGAGCTACAGCACCTCGACATCAAGCCAGAAAACGTGCTCTTGCTTGCCGGTCATGTGAAGGTGGCCGACTTTGGACTGGTTAAACAAGTCGAACGGCCCGAGGCGTCGCTCGTTGGTGGACTCACTCCCAGCTATGCCGCACCGGAGGTCTATCAGGGCAATCCAAGCCGCTTTAGCGATCAATATAGTCTGGCGATTTTGTATCAGGAAATGCTCACGGGTATGTTGCCTTTCGCGGGCAGCACGGTCGCCGAGCTAACACTACAACATCTTCACAACGAGCCCAATCTCGATTCGCTCGACGAAGATGATCGTTATGTGATTTCGCAGGCGCTGGCGAAAGAATCAAGCCATCGCTTTGCGAATTGTTGTGCGATGGTCGATGCGCTCTCGCGGCAAACGAGCACCGTGGCACCTTCGATCTCAACTAAGCCAGTCGTTCGGACTTCGAACTATGCGGTCGCAACTCGCCGCGATGTCGACGTGACGCAACTATTCGACGACGATTGTCCCGTCGACAATGCATCGATGTGGCTGACACTCCCAGAGATCGCCGCGCCGGTGCTCGTCGAGCCAAAACAAGACTTTGCTAGCGATTTTGCCATAACGCCAACGCTCATCATTGGCATCGGCAGCACGGGCGAACACGTGCTGCGGGCCTACCGTCGCCGAGTCGTTCAGCTTGTCGGTACCGAAGGCCTCGATGCGGCTCAGCGAATGCTGCTGATCGACAGCGAGCCTCGTTCGATTGCCCGCTCGGTGTGCCCCGATGGAGTCGTGCGGGGGCTGCGGGCCGACGAAACTCTTTGCATTCCACTTTCACACCCGAGCGAATATCGCGAGAAAGCCGACCGTCTTCTCACTTGGCTGTCGCGACGTTGGCTTTACAACATTCCGAAGTCGTTGCGGACCGATGGACTGCGCCCGCTGGGGCGGCTCACGCTCATCGACCACGCGCGACAAGTGGTCCAGCGCATTCGCATGTCAGTCGCTGATATGCTCGACGCCGACCACTTAATAGCTGCTGGCGAGAGACTTGCGAGGCCCATACGTGCTCGTGCCGTTCATGTGAGGCTCGTCGGTTCGATCGCCGGTGGCACCGCCAGTGGCATGTTGATCGACTTGGCATATGTCGTGCGTGCGCTCTTGTCGCGGTTCGACCTCGATGACGTTCGCGTCTCAGCCGTGGTGACTCACAGTACCGGGAGCGACACTCAGCGAAACGAGCTTGCCCGAGTCAATAGCTTTGCTTGGCTCAACGAGTACGAACACTTCCGTTCGCCTGAAAACGCCTACCCAGGCGACACCGGTGGGGGGCTGCCGGCCCACGAGGCGAGTGTTGCCCCGGTCGATCAGTTGCACGTTATCGACTTGGGCACCGGGCTCGACGATGCGGGGATCGCTCGTGCCACGGGCACAGTGGGCGACTACCTTGCTGCGGCGACACTGTTGCCGGTCGAATCGGCACTAGCGCCGAACGCCGAACGATGTGGTGCTCTAGCCACGTTTCGTTTACAGGAACTTCCGCTTGGCGACGAGCAGGAACGACGTCAAATCGAGCGGTCGGTTTTCGCGTGTTTGAAGTCGCTTTGGCTGGCTAAACCTCTCGATGGTGAACCAATCGACCACCACGGGAATCGATCGTCGACGACAAGAATTGAGGCATTGATCGGCGAACAACGGCTCGACGCAGCCGGATTGTTGGCAAAAACGCAGTGCGCGGTGGCCGACTATCTCGGTGGTGCCAGCCCGCTCGAATTATTGAAGAGCAAGCTCTCCGTGCTAGGCATTGCCCGCGACCAGTTGTCGTTTGACGTCGGCCGAGAACTTGTCGAAGAAATCTGCTGCGTTGAGATGGCTGATGGCGAAGACGAAGTAACCTGCATGGAAGGGCGGCTCGACGCGCTGGCTGAACAAGTTTCAACCACGACGGCAACCTGGCTACTTGCGGAACTCGACCAACCGGCCAAGCGGCTGCCGGCTTGCGATGAATCGCTATCGTGCTTGGCCGATCACTTCAGCGAACTGACGATCCATTTCGACGCGCTGCAAAAGTCGATCGCCGAAAGGCTTCTGGCAATAACTGGGGCATCCGGCGAAGCTCAATGGCCCGACTCGACCGATCGAGTCGTTGCCTTCTTGCGACTTCGTAGCGAACAACTCATTGCTCGATTGGTAGGGCGACTGCTCGAAAAGTTGCTGTCACGGCTCGTCGTGATGGGCGATCGGCTGACGAAATTACGGGCCCGGCTGCGCACAGCATTCGAGCGACTGAGTTCCAGCGACGAGTCGGCGACGAGTCCCGCGCTGGGGCCAGCAACAGAGCCGAGTGCCGAGCAGCAACTCGCTGCTCAACGACTGGCCGAGGATGTCGACGCGCATTGGAAAACACCGATTCAGTTTGCGAGTCTTGATGTTTGGATGCTCGACGGCAAGGGACTCGAAGAGTTTCCCAAAGCGATCGCTTTAGCAGTCGAACGCTGCGTCCAACGGCACATTGCTCGAAAATTTGCCGAGCGGTCGCTGGTGGCCGACACCGCTCAGGGTTTCGCACTTCCCACGCTGTCTTCGCAAGGTGGCGAACTGCGACACTTAGCCATTGTTCCACATGGAGTGCCGGTGAGCGCCATCGTGGGCGACACCCGATCGTGCAAAGTGGCCGTTATCGAAGCGAGCGGACTTGACGGCGTATTGATGATCGCCGAGATCAGTGCGCTATCGGCCCTGCACACGGCAGCCGCCTTCGTGAATTCGCGTCGCGACTATGCCGAGTTCGCCTCCCGCGCCTACTGCCGTGCCGACATCCACTGGAGTTCGCTGCTCGATCGGCTCACCAACACCGCGTTAGGTTTGGGGGTTCCTTTCAGCGATGTTCCCCCAGCGACACCGATCGCTTTTTCCGTTCAATCGGTTGACAGTCAACCTCTTGGCCTTGCCACTATCAATTAAAGACATGAATCTCACTTGCTCACCATCCACGGCCGATTGGACACTGACGGGACAAGCGTCGCCCGTGGGCGCCGTCCAGCAGTTCAACGTGAACTGCTCGCCCTTTACGGTTGGTCGCCGCCCCGACAATCACTTGGCGATTCCGAGCCCCACTGTTTCGGGCTCGCACGCGGAACTAGAGCGAGAAGGGGGCGTGCTTCGTGTTCGCGACCTGGGCAGCACCAACGGCACGTTCGTCAACGGGGTCCGCGTCACTGACCAGTGTGAAGTCAATCACGGCGACCTGCTGCAGTTCGCTCAAACAGTGTTTCGTACAGCCCGCGACAAGCACTGTACGTTTAGCGCGACGCTGCAAGAAGACTCGGCCGACCGCGCGCTGGCGCTCATTCAGTTCGACAAATTGATGACTGACCGTGCGGTGCTCCCGCACTTTCAACCGATTGTCGACATCGACAATCGCAGCACACTAGGATACGAAATTCTCGGCCGCAGCCGGCTGTTTGGTTTGTCGGACCCGCGGACGATGTTTATGGCGGCAGCCGTGTTGAACCTCGAGGCGGAGCTGAGTCGAATTTTCCGCACCGAAGGGCTTCGTTCGGCCGCCGAGCTTCCGGGCGAAGCGACGCTATTTGCAAATACCCATCCAACTGAAATCAGCGATCTTGACCTGCTGGTATTCTCGATGCGAGAGCTTCGTGAGGCAGCACCCACGCGGCCGATGATTCTTGAAATTCACGAGGCCACGGCGACACGCTCTGAGCAAATGCGAGAATTACGAGCGGCGATGCAGGATCTTGACGTGCGGCTCGCCTACGACGACTTCGGTGCGGGACAAGCTCGACTGGTCGAACTTGTTGAAGTGCCGCCCGACTATTTGAAGTTCGATATGAAACTCGTTCGCGGGCTCTCGCAGGCATCGTCCGACCGTCAGCGAGTCGTCGAGCGGCTGGTGCAAATGACCCGAGAGCTGGGTATCAACGCGCTCGCCGAGGGAATTGAAACCGAAGCGGACCACGAGATTTGCAAACAAATCGGTTTCCAAACGGCTCAAGGATTCCTCTACGGTCGGCCGGCCGTCGCGTCGACGTTCAGCAAATCAGCAAGTGCGAATGCTTAGTTCGAGTTTTGCACTTTTATTGTTAGCAATCGCTCTTGGGAAAAAGGGCGAGCCTCCGCCAAGATGCTTGGGTATCTAACATCCACGCACCGCGACAAGGAGGCTCGCTATGGAACTTGTACCCGGATTTATGGTTTTG
>JBGSRO010000106.1:0-45056 GCA_041737535.1 Pirellulales bacterium
CAGAGATGTGAGCTGGAACATCGATCGACACTCGTGATTGTCGATGACTGGGAGCATTGACTCGTTTTGCTTTCAATTTGTACCCGGAACCCAATTAACCAACTAAGGTAAGTCGATTCTGGCAACCAGTCGTCGTTTCAATCCCGTGGGCGACGTGAGCGCGGATTAGCGGGGATTAGTGTTCCTCTCTCTGCGTTCTCAGCGATCTCTGTGGTTCATTCTTTTTTTACCGATGTCGAGGAAACGCCCAAATTATTCTTGATTCGTTCCTAACTGCGAAAATCCATCGACATCAGCGTTTATCGGCGCTGCTTCGACTCACCACCTTGCGCTGTCCGGCTCAAAACTCCTCGACACGAGCGCAGCGACAATCGCGAATGCCGCGCGAAGCAGCGAGCCTACCGATTTCGACGAAGTTCAGCGGGATGGCGTCGATGGAGTCGCGACCATGCCAGCCATCCTCCGCTGCCGAGCAAGCACAGCGTGGCAATCGACGATGGCTCAGGCACCGCTGCCGACGCCAGTGAGCCGCTCGTGTTAGGTGTCAGTAGCAACAGCGACGCTTCGTCGAAATGAAGCGCACCCCCTTCAATCATCGATTGCTGGAAGAAGATGTTGTATCTCACAAAGGCCGTACCGACCGGAGCAATCCCATTCACGGTGTAGTTGATCCACTCGTCTTCGATGCTACCAAGATTGGCGTCGCGACCATCGAAGATGGGCGTCCTCGCGGTTCCCAAAATTGTGTTTCCCGTGATGTCGCGGAACTCCAAGACAATCTCGGCGTAGTTACTACTCCCCGCGCTCTCGCCGAAGTTTGCTCTCCAAAGATCGTATTGTTCGGTCCCAACCGTCAATTCACCGGTCGAATCGTTTGGCAGCTCAGTGGTGGAGCCTAAGTTGTCGCGCCAAACGGTGTAATCGGCCGCGTCGACGGAGCCGTCGTCGTTAAAGTCACCGTCTGCTCCGGGACGAATCGAATCGAACGACGCACTACGCGCCATGATCGAGGCTTCGAATTCTTGCCCGGCCGATGCCGCGGCGTTTTGGAACATGCCCGAAGCGTTTGGCAAGTTAGTGAATGGACCAAAGAGTTTTATCGACGTGAGTCCGTCGGAAGGGGGGACTTCTTCACCAAAAGCGAGGAACGAGTTGTTGAAACTATACCATTCCCCCGTCTGTGTTGCTGGATTGCTGCCCGGAGGAACGGCCGGATTGGGAAATGTTCTCGATAGCGAATAAAACTGAGTGAACTCGAAGCTGCCATCGACTAGTAATTCTGTTTCCGTCGTATTCAGACGGTTTACTTCAACCCAATCGACTTGGACCTTGAATCGCTGATTGGCACTCGACGTCGAAGCTGGCATGAGCGCCGCGTTGAAAGCGTCGCCAAAAGTTTCGTCGGGAGCCCAAATGTTGAAGTGCAACTTCATGGGATCGTCGGGCACGCCGGTTGTCGCTGTCCTTACCAAGCTATTATTTACGTACCACTTGAGCGCGGCAGGAGTCGCCCCCAATGAGGGAGTCCATTCGACTTTGTAATTCTGGAATTGTGTCAGATCGAGCCCGGGAATATTAACGAAGGCACCGCTGCCCACGTTGTCGAAAGTGCCATCGTCCCAGTAGTTAGTGAAGGGGTCCTGTGTGGCAGCACCAACGGCCTGATTGCTGATTAATTCCCAGTCGATCTCGTCACGAATGAGCGGGTTAGTGCCAACGACATCGAACAGAAAGAATCCGTTGACAAGGCCCCCGGCTGTCGTCGGTTTCAGTCGCATACGAGCTTCGAGCGAAATGCCGCCGGCACGGGTAAAGTTCCGCTTTGTGAGAATGTCAGTCCCCAAGAACTGACTGCCAGCACTGCCCGGATTGTAGGTGTCGAGGTCGATTTCCAAGACCAGCCCATCGTCTGCCAGTGCTTCAGAAACGCCCTGCAGTGGCATATCGGTTGCCGGGTTGCCACGGAACTGCGTGCGTCCAACGACAGTCCCTTCCGAATCTCCGAACGGGAGCCGCCAAACGCGAGGATCGACGATTCCCACGTCGTTGAAGTCGTCTCGCAACAACTGCTGAGCATGCAAGACGCCTGTCGGCAACAACATCAAAAGCACGAGCGTGGGACCAATCGCTGACTTGATCGAGTACATCCGAAAATTCTCCGCCTATGTTGACAATGGGGCTTCTGAAAAAGCCAATTCCTTGCGCCGGCAAGATCTGCGGCAACGGTAAAGGAACTTGTATCGAAAAGAGTGGGCGCGGGGCTCTCGCGAACCCCGCGCCAGTCATTGCATTAACTTCTTACGCCACGGCGCGGCGGATTCGCATACCAATCAGTCCCACAATGGCCAGTCCCGCCAGCGCCATCGTCGATGGTTCAGGAACATTCGAGAAGCTGACGTTGTCGTAGAACACGCCCGAAGCGTTGAAGTTGGTCGCGGTGCTCGCGAAACCGAACTGCAAGATTTGTCCCGCCAGCGCGGCGTCGATCGTGATCGAAGTCGAATAGGTGTCCCAGTTGCTCGGCACGTTGGTCATGTCAACGGTCAAGAAGTTCGTGAGCGCGAATCCGTTGTTTGGATCGAGCGTCTTGATAAACGCCACCGCCGTGGTCGGGGAAGCAATCCCGGCCACATCGGGCAGTACGGCATCGAAGGAGAAGGTGTAAGTCTGGCCCACATCGCCGGCACCAACGATTTGCTCTTGAAAGACGTTCGCTTCGATCAGATTACCATTAGCGTGATCGCCGTTGGCGTAGTCGCTGTAGACGTTCAGATACTGGGTGCCTTGATTCGGCCCAGCCTGGCCCGAGGCGATCGCTGAAAACCCCTGCCCACCATTCGGTGCCGGGAACGGGCCATAGCCGTAGAGGTAGCCGCCACCTGAGTTGAAGACGTTCGCGAAGACCAGCCAGCCATCGTCGCCGAGCGCGAAGCTATTGGCCATGTTCAGGCTTTCGAAATCTTGCGCGTACGGCGAAAGCTGCGCGGACGCAGTGCCACAGGTGAGGCTGGCCAACATCAGGGCCAAACCGAAGTAGAAACAACGTTGCATGAGAGGGTCCTCCAGAGACTGAAAAAAAGCCTCGCCGTTTCGATGCTGCGGAACCGAAATACTGTGCGCCGTCGAAAAGCTGTAAACTGTCGAAAAGCTGTGAACCGTCGAAAAGGCAGTTCGTGGGGGCCTTGGAAGTCGCCAAGCCCGAAACCGTCCCGCATGCCGCGTGCCACGACAAGTAACAGTTGCGTAACTGTTGATCAGGAGTATGCTCCGGTTGTTCCTTTATGTCAATAGGTTGGTCAAATAAAATTCCAAATTCTTGTCTTTTCCGATCGAGAGAGACCGTCTCAGGCGTTGGTATCAACGTGGAAAAAGGTTTACATTTTCAGCGATTCACACAATTCCGCCGCAGGCAACCCACTTCCGGCGGCGAAACCGCCAACGCGCAAAGAAACTGTTTCACAAGTGTTTTCGTCTTTCCCGCTAGGTTTCAATCATTCCCGCATTCCCGCGCGCGCGGGAATGACGTCGTGCTTTCGTGGCGAACATTTCTCATTGCTTTACCGATGGATCGGGGCGGTACTAGCACTCACCCAGTCCCCGCGACACGCCCCCGGTTTCCCCTTTAACTCTTTCCCCTTTAACTCTTTCAGTTCAAAACTCCTCGACACGAGCGCAGCGACGATTGCGAATGCCGCGCAAAGAAGCTTGCCGCCGAACGATTCTCTACCGTTGGACCGCGCTGCGCAGGAATCTTTGGCGTTGGTGGGCGTCGGGATGACGAATTTGTGCCAGCGTGAGCGACTCAGCGGTTTGTTCTGCGATTGTTACTGGCCACAATCATTGCCACCCGGCTAGCGCGATGTGTCAATGGCACTCTTGCTGGTGACCCTCAACGCAATGATCAAAAATCAAGAAACCTGGAGCGAGCCATCACTCGCTATTGACAAGAATTAAGACAACCGGTTTCCCTCACTGCATTTCCGGCATCGAATGCGCGTGTCGTCGCCACACAGGTAGCACCGCATCACGCAGCGATTGATGCAGTGGTAGTCGGCCACCTCGCCGGGATCTACAATTTGAGCACGAGCCAATCGAGGTATGGCAATCTCGAAGGATGGAGCGACGGTCGTTTCGCATGAATATTTATGCGGTCAGTGATACGTCGAGTAGTTCGCAGAAGTAAATTAGGATGTGTGCGTGTCCCCCAGCAACGTCGCCGCCTTTCATCTGCCCCCGTCCGGAATTCATCCTGCAATGTCGGACGCCAACCCCTTTCTGTCCCCCCAACATGACGAAATAGAAGAGCGAAGCCCTGTGGGCTTGCTCGAATTTTGTGTTCTTGCGTGGCGGCGTCGGCTTTCGCCGAACCGCATGGCTCTTCGAATGAAATCGTGGGAAGTGAACGCGACCATATTTTTGATCGCGGTCGTACCGTGCGTCGCATTCGCGCTAGTAAAAGTCGTACGCGCGCCGATCTCCGTCATGCTTCTCTATCTGGCGAGTGTCACTTTTTGCTGGCTAGCAAACTGGTCGACCGCTTGGTTGCTGGTGAAAATTGGCCAGAGATTTGGCGGCAGTGCTACGGTGTCGCGAATGCGTGCTGCACTGATGAAAGCTTGCTTACCGGGAATCGTTACCGCCGTCAGTACCGGTGGTGCGATTGCGGCATTCAATATCTACATGAGCTACAATCGCGGCCGATTAGATGCCTTCAGCACGAACCTAATTTTTTTCGCCATATTGTTTGTGCTCAATGTTGTTCTTGGTATTTGGTCCATCTTAATGACTTGGTTCGGCGTAGCTGAAGCGCACCGATTTCGATCGCTCGTGACCGCAATTCCGACTATGCTTTTAGCGTTCGGGTGTCTGCCACACCTGATGATGGCCAGCCCGTTGTTAGGCTGCATGCTAGTCTGGCAGTTGATTGAGTGGACTTACGATTGTTGGTTCAACTAAAGCCAAACTGGTGAAAAGCCAAACTGGCGACACCCGTCCTCGACGAAAACATCAAGTGGATGGGCTGGGCAAATCTTTGCTTGGTCAGGTAGACCAGTTCAGGATCTCCAGTTCCTGATCGCTCCAACAGCCGCCCCCGGTTCTCGCCAACCAGCGATTCGTACAAACTGACGTAATGGCCAGTTACTTCGATCGATTTAGCGATACCCCAACTATGTACGACCGCGATACGCTGCACGAACTCGTTCGCACTCAAGCACTCAAGTTTGGCTCGTTCACGCTCGCCTCGGGCAAACAGGCGAGCTATTACCTCGACTGTCGTCAGGTGACCCTCGACGCCCGCGCGGCGCCGCTCATCGCTGCGGGCATGATCGAATTGCTCCCCGAGCCCTTGCCGGAACTTGTTGGTGGGATGGCCATTGGTGCCGACCCGATCACGGCCAGCATCCTCACGGTCGCCGGCATGAGCAACATTCCGCTGCGAGGCGTGATGGTTCGCAAAGAAGCAAAAGGGCACGGCACCAAGAAATTCGTCGAAGGCCCCTACAGTGCAGGCGAACGGATCGTGATCGTCGAAGACGTGGTCACGACCGGCGGCTCAAGCCTGCAAGCGATCGAGCATTGCGAAGCGGTCGGGCTCGAAGTCGCCGGCGTGCTCGCGATTGTCGACCGCCTCGAAGGGGGCCGCGAAGCATTTGCCGCACGCGGCTACCAACTGCAAACGCTATTCACGGTGGCCGATTTTGGTGTTGAAGTGAGCTAAGGGATGAATCAAGAAGAACTTGGTAGGTTTGCGAAATTGGCATCGATCACATAGCGCACGTCATTCCCAAATTGCGGGGGCTGCGTGCTTATCAGCGCTCCTCGCTTACAACTCAAGAAAGCCACTGCGGATGCCTTGGATCGACTGGTACAACAGCCTCGAAAAACCAGCGTGGACCCCCGCGCCGGCGACGATTGGGCTCGTCTGGCAAATTCTCTATCCGATCATTGCCGTGTCGTTTGGATTTGTGTTTGTGCAGGCGCTGCGAGGGCGACTGCCGCGGTTGGTAGCAGTCCCGTTTGCGATCAACTTGGTGGCGAACGTCGCGTTCACGCCAATCCAATTTGGGCTCCGCAATTTGCCTCTTGCGGCGGTCGACATTTTAATCGTCTGGGCATCGATCATTTGGATGATGTTCGCCGTTTGGCGGCATTACAAATGGGTCGCGCTGGCGCAGGTGCCCTACTTTGTCTGGGTGTCGATCGCAACGGTGCTACAGCTTTGCATCACGGCTTGGAATTAGAGTGGCGATTTTGTTGTCGAAATTGGCCACTTGGTGTGGTAGAACGAGGGTCGCTGATCGCCCCGCGAACAGCGAACGAGACGAGCATCGACACTCGCTTTCCAAGATGGACAGGATCACAAGATCGGCCGGATTGACTGGATCACCCCTTTCGCTGGCGGCTTCACATTTTTCCCGTTGCTCCCGCCGATCCTGTCCATTAACGAGCGACGACTTGGCGCTGTCCAGCGAGGCACTGCGAGAGCCCGAGGCGAATAAAGTCGCTTTTGCGAAAAAAAGGGGCGCCAAAATGACCTCGATTGTGTCGCTTTGCAAATCAGCAAACACCATGAAAACAAGACCAAAACGAGAACACGAAGCGACAAAATCAACGTCAAAAAGTCGCACGAAATCGTGTTTGCCTTAAGCGCGACAAAACGGCTCGAAAAGCACTGAGAAACAAGGGGTTTCGCAAAGCATTTTGTTCCCTTGGGATTACGAAGCGACAAAACGATTCAGCTTGCACCGGTCAGCCGCCTACTGGCAGCCAGACCCCCGGCTGCGCCACTGACTGCTGTCGGAATACTGACTACCGAAGACACTAATCGCCCAAAACAAACCACATCGGAGCAGCACGCAGTGGAAACGATGCTCAAACTATTCGCGTTCACCCACCAGTACGCGAAGCGACTGACCGACGACATCGACGATGCCGACTTCGCGCGACAGCCTCACCCGGGGATGAATCCGCCGGCCTGGATCATTGGGCACTTGGTGCTTGCCGCCGATTTTGTGCCGCTGCTGCTTAGCGAACAGCAGGTAACCGACGAACGATGGATGGCTACCTACGGACCAGGCTCAACGCCGACCGACGACCGGTCGGACTACGCGAGTAAGGACGAGTTGCTCGAACTGATGAAGTCGACCTACGCCCGGGCGATCGAACTCGCCCGTTCGGCGACCGACGAACAACTCGCCGCACCGAACGCGACACCCTTCCTTGCGAAAGAATTGCCCACCGTTGGCGACTTGATCGGCCACCTGCTCACCACTCACGGCGCGGCCCACTTGGGGCAACTCAGCGCCTGGCGGCGATGCCTGGGCAAAGGGTCGGTGCTGGGGATCTAGCCAGTTCTCCCCTCCCTTGAAGAGAGGGGTCGGGGGTGGGGGCATTCCGACGACAATTCGGAAGAAACCCCCCACCCAGCCTCTCCCCAAGGAGGAGAGGAGCAACGTTTTACCGTCGCACGATGATCCGCGAGCCAACAGAGAGGATATCAAACAAATCATTTTCATCGGCCGGAGCGACCAGAACCTTTCCCCGATAGGGACTGCCATAACCGCCGGCGTTGGCGTCGCTGGTCAATAAGATCGTGACATCGCCGCCGGCCGCTCGCAGGACGATTTGTTTCGTTAGTTCGCCCCCGGTGGTGGCCTCGACGAGTTTGTCTTCAACGACCCAATCTCCTTCGCTGGCGGCGGCCCCTTGAGCTTTCACACTAAACCGCCCCGCGTAGTGACCAGCGACATCGAGTGCCATTTTTTGACGATCGATGAAGATTACACCCGAGAACGGGCCACGGATGACCTTCAGTTGTTGTCCCGGTGCGAGGCTAATGGAATCGCTCACGCCATTAATTTTTGCCAGCAGTTGCCAAGGAACATCGTATTCGGCCGCGATCGACTCGAGCGTTTCGCCCTGGGCGACTTGGTGAGGTGGCTCGAGCAGGTGGGAAGTACCGTAGACAACGGTTCCCGCGAGTTGGCTGAGGAGCTGCTCAACTTGTTCATTCTCTTGTGGAGTGAGCGAACTGTCACCGTACCATTCGGTCAGCTCGCGAAGCGCGGTCGCGAGCTCGCCTTGGGCCAGTTTGGCCTCGATCGCGGGCATGGCATTAGCGAAAGCAGATGGCGCGTCAAACTCACCCGAAGCCACGGTTGGAGACATGCCTTCGTCGATCGTCGTTTGGCCGAACGGTGTCGACGGCGGTTCGGGGTCGATCAAAATGTCAGCATTGGCGAGTGGGTCGGCCGACATGTTGACGCCCGACGAACTGAGGTCGGGTGTCGTGGTGCCGAGGCTCGGTACGTTGCCCGAAATGTCGCCGGTCGTGGTGTTACCATAGTTGGCGGTCGGGATTTCTTGCGGCAACGGAACTTCGACCGCGCGGGGAGTCTGTGTGCTGAGCGCGGGTTCACCATTGGCCGATCCGTTATCGGGCCACTCGGGGAGGTCGGGCAAATCGGGCAGTGTGGGTGTCGACATTCCCGTGCTGGGGGAAGCCTTCGTCGGAGGTGTCATTGCCACCGGCGGAGCGAACGAGTCGCCGCTTGCGGAGGGCTCGAACAGCGTCGGCATGGCGTCCGACGACGCATCGACGCGGCTCGATTGCGAGAGGTCATCGACCGGCACGAGTGGCGCGTCGTTGATGCGAAGCCACAGAAAAAGACCAACACCAAACAACACGGCGATGGTGGCCAATGGGCGGATGGTGCTCATAATCGTAGTTCCTCAGATAAACTGAAAGCGCACACACGCACGGCGCTGGCGGAAAATAGTCTCTGGCTGGGCTGGCTGCCAGAGCAAAGCTCGGGCGTGCTAGCGTTAAGGCGATCGGCCGATAAAAATGTTCCAGCACGCGGCGCCAGCAAGTGAGTTCAAAGCTCACGCGCTCGCGCGTTGTGTCTGCATTTTTGTTACGTTTCCAGCGGCCGCTCGCCTCACAACATCAACTCGCGACCCTATCAAGCGACCCATGAACTCCGACAGACCAAACAATAATGAAAAACCCCCCGCCCACTGGGGCCGCTGGGTTGGCATTACCGCCGGCGTCGTTTCGGCAGGGGTCGCCGGTTACTGCGCACTCTTGATCGACGATTGGAGTCGCGACCTCTCGACTAACTGGGCCGAGTTCGCGGGCGCTAGTAGTGACCCCTTGCTGCGGCCAATCGCGACCACGGCAACTTTGGGCGAGATTGAGAAAGCGCTGCGCGACATGTGCCAGCAGCAGAGTGAATGGGAATGGAGCGACGCGCCCATCGTTGCCTGCGAGGAGTGCCAGCCGATTATGGCTTATGAGCAGGCTTGGCATTTGTTGCACGTCACGGGCCTGATGGGCTATCGCGACGACGTAGCCGTTTTCGCGCTCCGCAATGAGAACGGGTACACGCTGCACGCGACGAGTCAATCGCGGATTGGCAAGGGAGACTTGGGACAGAACCCACGGAATTTGCGAGCACTGCACAAGGAGTTGAGTCAACGACTTATGAAGCCACTATCGCCAGAGGGTCGATGAACCGCGAAACGCCCACCCCAACCTTCGCCGGTTGGAGGGAGCGAGACATTTCGCCTCGCCCGTCTGGCGACGGTGCAAAACGCTGGCCACATCGCGCCGCTCAGGGATTGGCGAGTGCAAACGTGTCAATCGCGATTTTCGTGGTGATGCGTCATTTTTTAATCAGTCTTTGATAGCCTGAAGCATGGGCGGTATAATGTCATATCGCAATGGAGAACGAGTCGATGCGGAATTGTTCAGCAAGTCAAATCAAACGCGCCTGTGTCGCTCGATCCCGTGTCGCTCGATCAATGGCGCTCATCAAGTGGAGTTATTCTCGTGCTATCTGTCCGACCACGCATCGCTGACTTGACGTTTCAGCTCTTTGGTCGGAATCTGCACCCAGAGCTCTTCGAGGTCTATCACACTCGCACCATCGAGCGCGGCGACTACGAGGCGAAGCTCTCGATCACGAGCAGCGGGCACGTTGTGCAGTGGTTCTATCGCGGCGACTATCTGACCGAGGTCGTGGCTGCCGCCAACAACCCTTTGCCGAAAATGTTTTGTTTGATGGCCCATTCGCTCAAAGGAAATCGTCGCGACGAGAAGATGGCCGCGCACGGAGTGAGCTATCAGACCGAATTCGCGCTCGAACCGGTCGCCCCCGAGATGTTTTGGAACTACCAAAAGGAACTGATGATTGCGGGCGTCAAAGAAGGGCTGATTCACCAGTTCGATTCGTCGGGCCGGTTTGGGCTGGGTGCTTTTAGCTACGTCCACCACCAAGCGCGCGATCGCAGCCTCAAAATTCAAGCGATCCACACCTTCCCCGATGACTACGCGATTGTGAAAAGCGAAACGCGTTTCGTGATCGAAGAGTGACTCGCAACCATTCGAGCACCACTTACCCGGTGGCCTCACCGCCATGAAATGCTGCACAGCTAGGAAAGTTTGGCAACGAAATCAACGATCGCCGCATTCACCGCCGCTCGATTTTCGATCGGGGCCATGTGGCCGGCACCGGCGATCCGGGTGAATTTCGCATCGGGCATTGCTGCGGCCATGCGTTGCATTTCGTCGGGAGGACTGATGGCGTCGTGTTCACCACCGATGGCAAGCACGGGAAGATCGAACTCGGCCAGTCGGTCGCTAAAGTCGGTCCGCCTCGCCATACCTCGCTGCGCAGCCGCGATGGCGGCAGTCGGAGACTGAGTAATCATTTCGCGAACCGACTCGACAAGTTCGGGACGATGCCGAATCGTGTCGGAGGCAAACAGTTTAGGAATCAAGAGCTCGGCGACATGGCGACTTCCCCAGGTGTCGACATGGTTGGCCATTTTCATCCGATTAGCGGCCGCCTCGGGACTATCGGCGGCGGCGCGCGTATCACACAGCACCATTCCGGCCAACTTATCGCGGTAACGATCGAAGAACTCCCAAGCAATGTATCCCCCCATCGAGAAACCAACGAAGACAACCCGCTCTGCGACGCTCATCACATCGAGCAAACCAGCCAGGTCGTCGGCGTACTGGTGCATGCCGACCCCATCGCTCGCGTCGCACTTGCCAAAACTCGATCTTCCATACCCACGCAGGTCGGGGGCGATGGCCCGCGAACCAGCAGCTACCAGCGCATCGATCTGCGGATTCCACAAGCGACGATCGAGCGGAAAACCATGGACCAGCAGCACCGGTCGACCGACCCCCACGTCGGTCACGGCAAGCTCAACGTCACCCACCGAAAAGGTTGCCATTGAATCGTTCCGATTGGAATGCTCGAAGGAAGTAGAGAAGAGGTTGGTTATTTGGTTGCCGCGAACCTAGCCGATCAGGGTTCGTATCGTATCATGGAACAGAGCGATTCGGAAAAGAAATCTTCGGACAAGAATAGCGAAAATGAAAATCTACACTCGCACCGGCGACCAAGGTGAAACGGCCCTCTTCGGCGGGCCACGCGTGTCGAAAGATCACGCGCGTATCGAAGCTTTCGGGACAGTCGACGAGCTGAATGCCGACTTGGGAGTGGCGCGAGTCGAACTGGCGGGCGAGGCGTTCGCGACAGAAGATATGCTGACGCTGCTCAATTCGATTCAACACCACCTGTTCGACGTCGGTGCAGAGCTAGCGACTCCGTTACCCGAAGAGAAAGGGACGGCGCTGATCGGCAGCCGTCATATCGAACTGATGGAGCAATCGATCGATAAGTACCAAGCAGAACTGACGCCGCTTGCGCAGTTTGTGCTTCCTGGCGGCACGCGGTCGGCGGCGCATTTGCATGTGGCTCGGTGCGTCTGTCGCCGTGCCGAGCGGTTTGTCGTTTCGCTAGGCCATCGCGAAGAACTGCGAGAGGCACCGATGATTTACTTGAATCGGCTCGGCGACCTGTTGTTTGTGCTCGCCCGGGTCGCCAACCATCGCGATGGCAGCGGTGACGTGTATTGGAGCAAAGAGGTTTAAAGTCGAGTGCTGATCGTTTCGTCTCCCTCGCGGCAAGTCAACGAACATGTCATCGTCTCGCGAACAACGTCTCCGCATGGCCACGCTCGACCGGGCGGCGCTCGAGCAGCGGCAACTCGAACGACTCAACCGGTTGATCGCCCGCGTTCGCACGTCGAACGGACTCTACTCGCGCAAGTTGTCCGATTGCCCGCTGCAGCTCGAGTCACTGGATGAGCTCGGTTCAATGCCGTTCACGACCAAAGACGACTTGCTCCCCCATAGCGGTAAAGCGGGACCGGCGAACTTGACCTTTGAAGAACACGAGTATTCGCGGTTCCACCAAACTTCGGGCACGCGAGGCCGGCCGATGCCGGTGTTCGATACGCCCGAGGATTGGCAATCGTGGGTTGCGATCTGGCAGTACGTGCTCGACGCCGCCGATATTGACTCTCACGATCGCGCGCTCTTGGCGTTTTCGTTCGGGCCATTCATCGGTTTCTGGAGCGCATTCGACGCGCTGATCGCGCGGGGGGCGATGGTGATTCCCGGCGGCGGACTGAGTAGCCGGGCGCGGCTCGATCTGGCCGAACGGAGCGGCGCAACGGCGCTTTTCTGTACGCCAACTTATGCGCTCAGACTCGCCGAGGTCGCCCACGAACAACAAGTGCCCATCACGCGGCTGGGGATTCGCAAGATCGTTGTCGCTGGCGAACCAGGAGGTAGCGTTCCGGCTGTTCGTGAGCGGATCGAAGCGGCGTGGGACGCGACGGTCGTCGATCATGCGGGGGCGAGCGAGATTGGCCCGTGGGGTTTTGGAGACGTCGATGGGGCGGGGCTGCACGTTGTCGAGAGCGATTTCATCGCCGAGTTTTTGTCGATCGAATCGGGCGAGCACGCGGCCGAAGGCGAGCTTTCGCAACTGGTCATTACCACCCTGAGTCGCCCCGGTGCGCCGGTCATTCGCTATCGTACGGGCGACTTGGTGCGCCCCCACTGGCCGGTTGATGGGCCGTGCCGATTTGTGCGACTGGCTGGTGGTGTGCTCGGTCGCGCCGACGACATGCTGGTGATTCGCGGCGTGAACATTTTCCCATCGAGCGTCGAACAGATTCTCCGCAGCTTTCCGGAAGTGGTCGAATATCGCATCACGGCGCGGAAGCGTCGTTCGATGGACGAGCTGTTCATCGAAGCCGAAGATCGGCTCAACCAGCCGGGGCGAATTGCGCGGGAACTCGAAAAGCAACTGGGGCTGAAGATCGAAGTGTCGCTGGCTAAGCCGGCGTCGCTGCCGAGGTTTGAGGGGAAGGGGCATCGATTTGTGGATGAGCGAGTTGCCACCGGTTGATGGGCCGCCTTAGCTCGTGAGGTCGATGTCGCGTCAATTATTCTTGGCATTGTGCCGATGATGACAAAGTGCGTCGTGGCGAAACCAACTTTGCCGCACGCGAGCCATTTATCACGCAAGGCTGCGGACGCAATGTTTTGTTCAGAATGTGGACAGCCGGCGACGGGCAAGTTTTGCTGTCATTGCGGGCACGCCATTGGCAGCACACCGACGCCCGCTAACTGGCGTGACTCACTCGATTATCAATTGGTTGCCGCGGTGCCCGAGGTTCGCGATGCCGTTGCCAAGGCGCTGCGCGAGGCTCGCCAAGGAGTTAATGGGAATCAGATGCTGCAGCTAGCAGATGGCATTGCGTCGTCGTTCACTGGCGGAGTGTCGAGCCTTGCTGTCGCAAAAATTGCTCAACCGTTCTACGCAAAGTTCGGGTTGCGGACTTGCAGAGAGCGATCGGGAATTGTGGTCGGGCCCCCAGGCGAGGCGCTCGCGAGTTTGCTGGTCGCAATCGCTCAGCAGGGGCTGACCCCTGACGATGCGACGCACGATGCCGAGTCGTGCGTGTTGCGAGTGACGATGCCAGCCGATCTCAAACTGCTCGAAGGCACGCTCACGGTTTCCGTGAAGCGTCACCCGTCTGGCACGCACATCGTCGTCGCTGCGCAAATCGACGGGCAGTGGATTGACTGGGGCGTTTGCCAGCGGCGGATCGACCGGTTGTTTGCCTCGGCCACGAAAGCCGCCTAGCGAGTGTTAAGCGGGTAGTTCACTTTCACCCATCCTCAGCATGAGCAATCGATCGAACCCAAGCGCAACGCCGCTCGACGCGGGCAAGCCGGGTGTCACCATCAGAGCGAGCAACCGCTCGGGGAGCGGGATCGCTTCGCGACCGTCGGCCACTCGAACAGCGTTGGCGGCGTCGAGTCGCGCGCGCATGATGTCAGCATCGGTCAACTCACAATAACCGTTGGCGAGTTCGATACCTCGGGCGTAGAGCTCAAATCGCTCGGCAACGGCGTGGCCTTGGTTGTCGTACGTCGTTCGCGCGAGTGCCGCTTGACGGGCCGGGAAATGATAGACAATTTCGGGCGCGTCGTGACCGAGGGTCGATTCAATGCACTGTGAAAGCAAGATGTTGAGCAGCAAATCGCGATCGGTGGTGTCGGCAATAGCCGCGAGCGATTGCGGCGCGTGACGGGCGACCAACTCGCGGAGCTCACCAAACGTGGCCACGTGTGGATTGAAGTCGAGAGTCCGTGCGAAGACCTCGGCATAGCTGGTTCGTTTGACGCTGGCGCAGTCGAGGGCGAGGCAAATCAGCTCGGCAAGCAGCTCGACGGCCGCCAACATATCGTCGCCGGGGCGATACCATTCAAGCATTGTGAACTCGGGCCGATGAATGCGACCAAAATCACCCGCCCGAAAGGCCGGGCCAATCTGGAAGATCGGTCCCGATCCTTGGCACAACAGTTCTTTCATCGAGAGTTCAGGCGATGCTTGTAAGTAGAAAGACTCGCCGCGCGACGTGAACGAAAACAAATCGATGTGCGTTTCGGCAATGGCGTCGGTTCGTGCGACCGGTGTCGCGACTTCGCGGAAGTCTCGTTGCTGGAAGAAGTCGCGAAGTAGCTTGTTGAGAGTGGCTCGTTGCGTAAGTAATTCTCGAATCATTCCACCGAGCCACTCAGATGAGCTTTAAACACACTCGACGCCTCGACTTGCTGCCCCGGCAGAATCGGAGGCATTGGGCAATCCAAGAGGTCCGAAATCCCGCGCAGAAGTTCCGCTTCAGCAACCTTCACTTCGCCATCGGCACAGATGATCGTGGCACAGGCATCGACGATACGCCCGCGGTGTTTCTCGGCGACTTGCGACAGCTCGTTGAGTGCTTGCTCGACGGCGGCAAGGTTGCAATCTCCGCGCGGCACGAGCGTCAAATCGACCTCGGGCAATTGCCGCGCGGCGGCCGCCATTGCGGCGGCCGCTCTGTCGGGGCTGTGGCCAACGTGGGCGATGGTCGAGAGCAAATTCGACAGCGGACCACCCAGCCGGCCGAGCCTGTAGTAAACGATTCGCGTGCGTCGTTGATCGCGATACTCGCTGGCGAGGTGCCGTTCCAGAACACGGCCGAGTGTCCACTCGAACAGCGAAAGTCGATTGTCGGCGTCGATCAACGCATGCAGACAAGTGTCGAACGCGGCATATTGTGGTGGCGACATCGATCGCAGCGCTGGGAGCGTGAGATCGAGCAACGGCAAGCGTGCGCGGGGGTCGAGCTGTGCGATTGCTGGCAGCAGTTTTCGGAGCGAGTCGATCGACGGGCGATCGGCTTTGGTCTCGAGTGCCGCCAACTGTCGCTCACGTACCGACGATTCGCTATCGAGTAATAACCCGAACACCACGGCGCGGGCACCGAACGGTTCGCGAGCGGCGCCCAACAATTGCTGCGGGAGTTGGGCAAGCAACTCGCGAGCGTATCGTTGGTGATGTGCGGTGAATTGGCCAATGCTTGCCGCAGCATGGTCGACCGCTTGCAGGTCGACGTCACTCGCGGCATTTTGTGGTGCAAGGCCAGCGGGTTGGACCGTGTTGCCAACGAACGCAGCTGCCTGGGTGGCATGGGTTCCCCTGCTGGCTACGGCCGAGACTTGAGGGAACTTGCCATCCCAGCGGGGGTCGATGGCGAGAATGCGTTTTTCGAGCGGAGGGTGAGTCGCCATCGCGCTTGTGAAACCTTCCCAAACGCCGTTTGCGAAAAACATGTGGCTCGCCTCGGCCGCAGCGGCCGCTTTTAGTTTCGAGCCGTCCATTAGTCCGCCAATCCGTTTGAGTGCGCCAGCGATGCCGTTGGGGTTGCGTGTGAACTGTACCGCCGAGGCGTCGGCCAAGTACTCGCGTTGCCGCGATACGGCCGCCTTGATCAACCCGCCGATCAACGTGCCGATGAGCCCCAGCACGATGAGCGCAACGCTGATGGCGAACAACACAATCGCATTGTTGCCTTTGTCGCGACTGTTACCGCCGCTGAAGGCAGCGCTGCGAAACAAGAGCCGTCCCAACAGCCCCAAGAGCAGGATGCCATGCAAAATACCGATAAGGCGAATGTTCATCCGCATATCGCCGTTGAGCAGGTGGCTGAACTCGTGAGCGATGACACCTTGCAGCTCATCGCGGCTGAGGTTTTCGACCGCGCCGCGAGTGACGCCGAGCACCGCGTCGCTCGGCGAGTAACCGGCGGCAAAGGCGTTGATGCCCGGCTCGTCGAGCAAGTAGACCGGCGGCACTGGTATACCAGAAGCGATCGCCATCTCTTCGACGACATTGAGCAGTCGGCGTTCGTCGAGGCCTTGGCTATCGGCAAGAAGCCGGCGGCCACCGAGCGACTCGGCAACCGATTGACCCCCTCCCGAGCGCAATTTGGCGACTTTAAAGAGAGTCCCGCCACCGACGAGCGCGAGCGCCCCGCCAGCGGCCATCAGCGGCACTTGCCAAGGATAGGGAGCGGGACTACCCCGCGACGGTCCTCCGTCGAATGCAGCCATGGACTCGGGGTCGTAAACGCGAAATTGAGCGACGGCAAACGCGGTGATCGCGAACGTCGTTCCAACGATGCCGATGACCGCCAGGAGAAACATGACTACGAGCCACCATGTGTTGCGCCGGGCGATCTCTTGTCGCTGAAAGAAATTGGTGGCCATAGGAACTCGCGAAGTTATGTCGAGTCTCGACTGGGCTGCTGCTCGTTTGATTTTCGTGGCGAACGGCGCGGAGTCTAGGGACGGGCGATGCGATTGATATTCGTCGGGTGCGAGGCAACCTTGGCCCTGTGAGTCAATCGCCGAAATCAAGACCCCGAACGTGTGGGGCGCTATTTCCCTCGCCCAAGCAGCGCATTGCCGGAAAAAGTCGCGGCAATCGTGCTGTTCCGGCCTCTAAAAGTGCGTTGCTTTGTAGCCCGTTGTGGCCCATAATTAGGCGTAATGCAAATAAGATCAGTCGAGGAGACGCAGAGATGACCAAGCCAACTTCGCTATTCGCGGCAATCGTGTCGCTGGCACTCGCCGCATCAGCCATGGCACAAGAAGCTGCCCAAAATGCGAACAACGCCGAGGAGCTGCCCGCGCCCGAAGAAAAAAGCGTGTTAGTGAATCGGGAGGATCAACTACAGCCGCCGCTGTTATTAACGCCACCGCGGTTGCCTAATGTTCGCACGGCCCAGCCCGAACGATTCGCGTCGCCACCCCCTCCTGCCGACGGGGGCGATCGTGTGCCCGTCACTAACGAGCCCCGAGAAAACGGGTTCGCGCCGCAGCGACTTGTCGCTCCGGCGGCACCCAACCTGGGTTCGACCGATTTTGCGGCGGGCGCATTTGTTCCTATCCCGGTACAACGTGCTAACGGACCGCTGCTGGTAAACCCGGGCGTGCAGGTCGCGCCACAGGTGGCCGCAGTCGGCGTCGCGGGCCGCGCCGCCCCGGTGCGGATCAAAGATGGCGAAAAGCGCTTCCCCGGTGGCGTCGTGACCACGGTGAAAGTCTACGCCCCCGCCAACCCTAAGCGCGAAGCGTTTGGGCTGGCGAGTCCACAATTTGTCGAAGTCTGGGTGCCTCCTTTCGCGCCGCAAGAAGTGAAACGCAATCGCGATGGGAGCGAGATCAAGCTCGACTTTGGTGAATATGAAGTTAAAGTCCACTTCCGCCGCGATGGTCGCATCGAAGTCGACTACGATGACTGAGCGCTTCGTTCACTTTGAACGTTAGGCGGCAGCGTTAGCAGTGAAATGTCGCTCGCCTGCAAGAGCGTGGGAACGAGCCAGTCTCGATCCACCGCCTGCCGACGGTGGTTACGATGCTTTGTGGCTGTTCGATAACACGACACGATCGCAGAGCGAGTTGTTGAACCTTTCCCTCCCTATCTCATTCCATCGCGAATATGAATTTTTTTCTTCGTTCTGTTTGCTGCGCAGCGTTGTTTGCGTGGGCGCATGCCGAACATGTTCCGCCTGCCGATTTCCAGGCACGCGACGAACTCGAAGTCACCGTTTGGGCGACGACGCCTCAGCTTTACAATCCGACGAACATTGACATCGACCGCGATGGCCGCATTTGGGTCACCGAGGCGGTCAATTACCGCAATTGGAACAATACGCTTGGCATCGAACGAGCCGAGGGAGACCGTGTCGTCGTGCTGACCGACACCGACGGCGATGGTCGCGCGGATGAGTCGCACACATTCGTACAAGAGCAAGAGCTGGTCGCGCCACTGGGAATATCGGTGATCGATAACAAGATCGTCGTCGCCTGCTCGCCGAATCTGATCGTCTATACCGACGTCGATCGCAATCAGAAGTTTGACCCGGCGATCGACAAACGTGAGGTGCTGCTGACTGGGTTTGGCGGTTACGACCACGACCATAGTTTGCACTCGGTGACCGTTGGCCCCGATGGCTGGTGGTACTTCAATGCCGGTAACGACGGTCCGCATACGGTGACCGATAAGTCGGGGTGGACGCTCCGCGCTGGTAGCAACTACGGCGGCAAAAACATTCCCGGCCGCGAGAGCGACGATGGTCGCGTTTGGGTCGGTGGGCTCGCGCTGCGGATGCGGAGCGATGGGACCGCGATGCGCCCGATCGGTCACAACTTTCGCAACAGTTACGAGCAGTGCGTCACTTCCGTTGGCGACGTTTTTCAGAACGACAACGACGATCCACCTGCGTGCCGCACCACTTGGCTGCTGGAGTCTGGCAACGCCGGCTTTGCGTCGTTCGATGGTCGTCGCAGTTGGAAACAAGATCGGCGTCCCGGTCAATCGACCGCTGTTGCTGAGTGGCGACAGGAAGACCCCGGCACCATGCCGGCGGGTGACGTCTACGGTGGCGGCGCGCCATGTGGCATAGCGTTTGTCGAGAACAGTTGTCTCGACAAAGCCTATCCTGATGGCTTGCTTTTGAGCTGTGAGTCGGCGCTCAGCAAGGTGTTCGGTTATGTCCCCAAGCCGAGCGGCGCAGGATTCGAGCTCGAACGTTCTGATTGGCTCAAATCGACTGGCAAACAGGCCCAGTGGTTCCGCCCGTGTGATGTGGCGGTCGGTCCCGACGGCGCGATCTACGTCGCCGACTGGTATGATCCGGGCGTCGGTGGTCACAAGATGGGCGACAAGTCGGCGAGCGGCACCATCTATCGCATTGCGCCCAAAGGATTCAAACCAACGATTGTGGCGTTCGACGAATCGACCATCGCCGGCGCGGTCACGGCGCTCGAGAGTCCAGCCGTGAATGTACGGGCGATTGGCTTCGAAGCGCTTCGCGCTCACGGTGAGTCGGCGTTGCCAGCGGTCGAAGAGTCATTAGCGAGCGACCACAAATGGTTCGCCGCGAGGGTCATTTGGCTGCTTCCCTACTTGGGCGAAGCGGGCATCGATCGCTGCGAGCGACTGCTGGCAAGTGCCGACGATGCGTGGCGATTGGCCGCCCTCCGGGCACTCGTTCGTAGCGGACAGCCGGTCATGAACTATGCCGACAAGCTCGTTGTTGATTCCTCGCCGATGGTGAGGCGTGAGTTGGCGACGATGTTGCGAGATGTTCCTTGGAGTGGATCGCGCGATGCGATCGTCGAACTCGCGAGACATTACGACGGTAGCGACCGCTGGTATCTCGAAGCGCTCGGCATCGCTTGTGAAGGTAAGGAATCGGAGGCTTACGACGCCGTTGTGGGCGCGGGCGATTCGCTTGCTTGGGACGATCGCACCACAGGTATCGCGTGGCGACTGCATCCGCCACAAGCCGTCCCAGCACTCGCGCAGCGCGCGGCGTCCGATTCGCTGCCGGTCGGCGAACGATTGCGGATGCAAACAGCGCTCGCTTACATTCCGACGCGCAAAGCGGCCGAAGCGATGCTTGCGCTCGCGATCGATGGCCCCCACGAGTCGCGCGGCATGGCCGCCTGGTGGGGACATAACCGCCACGACAGCACTTGGCGCCAGTTCGATCTTGCTAAGCAATTTCCCACTCCCCCGACTGATGTGGAATCGAAAGCCACGCCGCGGCTCATCAAGTACCGCCCGCCGGGCAAACCCATCTACCAAAGTCCCCTGTTGACGGCAGGACAATCGGCGGAAATCAATGTCGACATCGGTGGCGCGACGCGACTTTATCTGGTCGTCGACGACGGCGGCAACGGCTATGCGAACGACTGGGCTGCCTGGATTGAGCCGACGCTGGTGCAAGCGGATCAACCGAAGCCGCTGAGCGAACACGCGTGGCTCAATGCCTACAGTGAGTGGGGCGAAGTTCGCAAAGACGCCGATGCCGAAGGGGGCAAGCTTCGCATTGAAGGACGTGGCATCGTCAGTGGCCTTGGTACTCACGCGAACTCGGTGATCGTCTACGACCTGTCGACCCGGCCGGCCGATTCATTTGCCGCGTCGGTCGCCCCGGTCGCCGGACACGCAGGTTCGGTCCGTTTCAGCATCTACGTCGACCGCACACCGATCGTCACCGGTGACACTCACATTGACGCCGAAGCGATTGCTGTTGCTGAACTCAACGGCAGCGCGACGCGCGGCGAACACCTGTTCTTTTGCAATACGTTGCAGTGTGGTCGGTGTCATAAGGTGGCCGGTCGAGGTGGCGAGCTCGGTCCCGACCTCACTAGCATCGCCAGCAAACACGCCCCCAAGGTACTCGTCGAGTCGATCGTCGCCCCGAGCGCGGCCATCTCGCTTGGGTTCGATACGAAAACGGTCATCGACATCGATGGCAAAGTCACCAGTGGGCTCGTTGTGGCCGAAGGCGATCCGTTGATTGTAAAGGACGTCGACGGCACGAGTCATCGCTTCGTGGCCGATGATATCGATGAATTGATTCCCGGCAAAAAATCGCTCATGCCCGACATGACGAAACAGCTCACGACACAGGAAGTGGCCGATCTCGTTGCCTATTTGCAGCGAATCGCGAATGCCGAGTCCGAGGGCGTTAAAAGGGGCGAGAGTCGGTGAAACGGCTCGCGAATTGCCGATGTTTGTCGGCCCGCGAGATTTCTGCTACAATTAAGCGGGTTCGCAAAGGACTGCGCGACTCGCGCACACGCGGTAAAAGTTGCTGTTAAGCAGTCCATTTTGCCCGCGACGCGTAGTAATTACCTGGGGCGCGTGCAACGGGTGGTCAACAGAAAGTTTCCCCCTTGCCACGTTCCTGTGGCCGCCCGAAACGAGGAGAGTCGTTGTGACTAGGTGGGTAAATTTATTGGTTTTGCTGTTTGCCGGTTCGTCGGCAGTCGCTGAGGTTCCGCAGCGTATCGAGTACAATCGCGACGTGCGGCCGATTCTGTTCGCCAACTGCTTAGCGTGCCACGGCCCCGACAGTGCGTCGCGGCAGGCCGATTTGCGGCTCGACCTTCGCGAGTCGGCGGTGGCGATGAAGGCAATCGTCGTCGGCGATCCGTCGGCGAGCGAAATGTTCGCGCGCATGACTTCTCACGACGAGTTTGAGGTGATGCCGCCGCCCGAGACCAAGAAAACGGTCACAGCCGCAGAAATCGAAATCATCGAGCGGTGGATTCGGGAAGGGGCCGAGTATCAACCCCACTGGTCGCTCATTCCGCCCGAGCGTTCCGAGCCCCCTCAAGTCGAGAACAAGAGTTGGCCGAGCAACGCGATCGACAATTTCGTGCTCGCGAGGTTGGAGGCAGAGGGGCTGACTCCCGCCGACGAGGCGGATCGGCGAGCGCTGGCGCGGCGTGTGAGTTTTGACCTCACTGGGCTCCCTCCGAGTGTCGAGCTAGTCGAAGCGTTTGTCGCCGACAAATCGCCAGAAGCATACGAGAAACTTGTCGACAAGTTGCTAGCAACACCCAAGTGGGGCGAACATCGGGGACGCTACTGGCTCGACTACGCCCGTTATGGCGACACCCACGGGATTCACTTCGACAATTACCGCGAGATGTGGAGCTATCGCGAATGGGTGGTGCGGGCGTTCAACGCGAATATGCCGTTCGATCAGTTTACGATCGAGAATCTCGCCGGGGATTTGTTGCCTAGCCCAACGCTCGACCAACAAATTGGTTCGGGTTTCAACCGTTGTAACATCACGACCAACGAAGGAGGCATCATCGACGAAGAGTACGTGGTACTCTACGCCCGTGATCGCACCGACACGACATCGCAGGTTTGGATGGGACTCACGGCCGGCTGTGCCGTGTGTCACACGCATAAGTTCGATCCGCTCACGCAGACCGAGTTCTATGAGCTATCGGCTTTTTTCAACAATACGACCCAAAGAGCCAAAGACGGCAACGTCGCGAACACGCCACCAGTCGTGCCGGTTCCGCTCGAGCAAGATCGCGAGCGTTTTGCGCAACTGCCCACGCTCATCGCTGAAGCGAATAAGGCGACGCAGCGGTACCGGGCCGACGCGGTGTCCGCCATGCAGGAATGGGCGTCGGGCGTCGATGCGGCCGAGTTGACCGAAGCGATTCCGGCCGATGCACCTCATCTCTACGTGTCGTTCGACTCCGAGCTACCATCCGTCGACATGCAAATCGACGGCACCAGCACCGAGTCGAAGTTGACCGACAAGGCGAAGGCGTTCGCCGGCGAGGCCTCTACGCAGAGCATACAGCTCGCCGGCGGCACGGCTGCCGAGTTGCCTGCTGTGGGAGACTTCACCGCCGACCAGCCCTTTAGTGTGAGCATGTGGCTATGGCTCCCCGGCGAAAACAGCAACGGAGCTGTCATCGCCCGCATGGACGATGGCAATAGCTTTCGTGGTTGGGACGTGTGGCTGCAACGCAATAGTGTCGGTAGTCACATCGTCAGCAAATGGCCTGGCAATGCGCTAAAGGGAGTAACCAAGAATCCGCTCCCTGCCAAGCAGTGGGTTCATGTGGCGATCGTCTACGATGGCAAGAAGAAAGTCGACGGGCTCAATATTTACATCGATGGCGTACTCGCCGAAAAAACGGTCGAAGCGAATGGCCTCAAGGGAAGCACGCAGACTAATGTACCGTTCAAGATTGGGCAGCGTAGCACCAGCTCGCCCGCGAGTGGTGTCGCCATCGACGAACTACGGATTTATAAGAGAGCATTGACTCGCGAGGAAGTCGGGCGGTTGGGTGCGTTTGCCAGGGTGGCTCGCCTATTAGCAAAACCCACCAGTGAACTGACCGACGTCGAAACCAGCGGGCTGCTCGAATTCTATCTTTCTGCGATTGACGGTTCCTATGCACAAATCGCCGAGCGCGCAAAGCAGCTTGAAGCCGAGTTGGCCGCCATCAACGCGCGGGGTACCATCGCTCACGTGATGCACGAACAGTCGGGCATGGCTGAGGCTTATGTCTTGAATCGAGGGGAGTACGACGAACGGCTCGACCGAGTGACGCCCGGCACGCCCGCGTTTCTGCCGCCGATGGACGACGAGTTGCCCCGTAACCGGTTGGGGTTGGCGACTTGGCTCGTCGACGATCAACACCCGCTTACCGCGAGGGTGACAGTGAATCGCTGCTGGCAAGAACTGTTCGGGCAAGGACTGGTTCGCACGGCTCACGACTTTGGCGTGGCCGGCGAGTTGCCTTCGCACCCGGAATTACTCGATTGGCTGGCGATTGAGTTTCGCGAAAGCGATTGGAATGTCAAACAGCTTTACAAGCTGATGGTGATGTCGTCGACCTATCGCCAAGCCGGTATCAGCACGCCCGAGAAACTCGAACGCGATCCAGCGAATCGTCTGCTCAGCCGCGGGCCGCGATACCGCATGGATGCCGAGATGGTGCGCGACAATGCGTTGGCCATAAGTGGACTGCTCGTTGAACAGATTGGCGGACCGAGCGTGAAACCCTATCAGCCACCCGGCGTCTGGTCGGCTGTGGCGATGCCCAACAGCAACACCAAAAAGTATGTGGCCGACAAAGGCGATGGCCTTTATCGTCGCAGCATGTACACGTTCTGGAAGCGGGCCGCCCCGCCGGCCAGCATGGAGATTTTTAACGCGCCGAATCGCGAACAATGCACCATCACTCGCGAGCGAACCAACACACCACTACAAGCGCTCACGACGCTCAACGATGTGCAGTTCATCGAAGCGGCTCGTAACCTGGCTCAACTTGCGATCGAGCAAGCGGATGCCGATCCGACCGCACGAGTCCAGTGGATCGCCAAGCGGCTGGTGGCGCGTTCGCTGGACGAAAGCGAACTGGCGGTTGTCAACGCATCGCTCGCCAAGCTGGCGGCTCACTACGCCAAACATTCCGACGATGCTGTGAAACTGATCGACATGGGCGAGTCCGTTCGCGACAAATCGATCGATGCCGTGGAACTGGCGACCTGGACGATGCTCGCGAACCAACTCATGAACCTCGATGAAGTTCTTTGCAAATAGTGCGGAAAGCGAAATCGAACAACACGATAGCCTTTCGTAGCCAACCGAAGCCAATCACTGACAACTGAACGCTCAATATGTCACTCTTCAATCAAACGGGTCTCGAACTCACGCGCCGCCACTTCTTTGCCAAAGGTGCCCACGCGCTCGGCGCGGCTTCGCTGGCGACGCTCGGGATGCCGGGCATGGCGACCGCTTCGTCTGGGGCCGGGCTGCTCTCGAAGACGCACTTTCCAGCTAAGGCGAAGCAGGTTATTTACCTGCATATGGTTGGTGGTCCGCCGCAGATGGACCTCTACGATTATAAGCCCGTGATGAAGCAGTGGTTCGACAAAGACTTGCCCGAAAGTGTGCGGATGGGTCAACGGCTCACCACCATGACCTCGGGCCAGGCACGATTTCCGATCGCGCCGAGCATGTATAAGTTCGAGCAAGTTGGCGAGTCGGGTATGTGGGTCAGCGAACTGCTGCCGCACACCAAGAAAGTCGTCGACGACATGTGCTTTATTCGCAGCATGCACACCGAAGCGATCAATCACGAACCGGCGATCAGCTTCATGCAGACCGGTAACCAAGTGACCGGCCGCCCCTGTTTGGGCGCTTGGTCGTCGTATGGTCTGGGTTCGCTCAACGATAATCTGCCGACGTTCGTCGTGATGGTAGCAAAGCCGACGAACACCGAGCAGATTCAGGCGATCTCGGCTCGGCTCTGGTCAGCAGGCTTCCTGCCGGGCGAGCACGCGGGAGTAAGCCTGCGCTCGGCGGGTGATCCGATTCTCTACATCAACAATCCCGATGGTGTGCCGGCTGAAGTCCGTCGGACGACGCTCGATGGCCTCAAGTCGCTCAATGAAATCAATTACCAAAAGTTTGGTGATCCCGAGACCCGAACTCGCATCGAACAGTACGAACTGGCCTATCGCATGCAGTCGAGCGTTCCCGAATTGGCCGACATCGCTAGCGAACCGGAGTCGACCTATCAACTCTACGGCGACGAAGCCCGCAAGCCGGGGACGTTTGCCAATTCGACTCTGCTCGCCCGGCGAATGGTCGAGCGTGGCGTTCGCTTCGTGCAAATCTACCACAACAACTGGGACACCCACGCCAACGTGGCGGGCCGCTTACCTAGCCAAACAAAGGATGTCGACCAAGCAACGTTTGGTCTGATCGAAGACCTGAAACAGCGCGGCATGTTCGACGACACGCTGGTGATCTGGGGAGGTGAGTTCGGTCGCACCATTTATTCGCAAGGAGGCCTCTCCGACAAAAACTATGGCCGCGATCACCACCCGCGCTGTTTCACGATGTGGATGGCCGGCGGCGGAAGCAAGCCGGGTACTATCTACGGCGAAACTGACGAGTTTTCTTATAACATCACAAAGAACCCGGTCCACATCCGCGACTTCCACGCGAGCGTGCTGAAGCTCATGGGCTTCGACCACGAGCGATTCACCTATACCTATCAAGGGCTCGATCAGAAATTAACGGGCGTCGTGCCGGCAAAAGTCATTCACGAATTGCTGGCGTAATTCCGACACAACATCCTCGCTTGGGCGAACTGGTGACGCAGCCCGCAGGGCCGTCGCAGCTTCGATTAGGGATGCGAACGTTTATGCTTCTCGTCTAGCTGAGTGATCGCCTCCTGAGTCTGACTCGTAGCCCAAACTTAGGCACCATCGTTAAATTGGCCGCCATCACGTGACGGTCGCTCGTGTCGATTTCGACGACGAATTGTCGAGCGAACGTAGCCAGCAGCACGACGAGTTCGAGCGTCGCAAAATGGACCCCAATGCAGACCCGGGGGCCGCCACCAAAGGGAACGTAGGCGTGGCTCGCGCGGTTGTTTTCTTCGCTGCCGGGCGTGAAGCGGGTCGGGTCGAATCGCTCGGGGTCGCTCCAAAAATCGGGGTGGCGATGGAGCGAGTAGCGGCTGAAGACAACGAGCGATCCTTGCTCGAGTCTCTCGCCACCCAGCTCGACCGCTTCCCGAACGTTGCGGTTCTCGAACCAGAACGGGGGATGGAGCCTCAGCGTTTCGTCAATAACCATCCGCGTAAATACGAGCTGAGAAACGTCACTCAGCTCAATCGATCGTCGACCCAATACGCGGTCGAGTTCTTCGTGCAATCGAGCGGCCACGTCGGGATGCCGGGCAAGTTCGTACCAAGCCCAAGTCAGCGCGGCCGACGATGTTTCGTGCCCTCCGATCATCATGCCGAGTGCTTCGTCGCGGACTTCGCTGTCGCTGAAAGTCTCGCCCGTTGTGTCGTGCTGTGCAGCGAGTAGCCGCGAAATCAAGTCGTTTCCCCCCTCTGCGTTGCGACGATCGTCGATCATCTGTTGCAAGAACTGATGGAACTCGGCAAGAGTCTGTTTCATAAGGCGATTCATCCGCGAAGGGAACCAATAGCTCCGCACGATCGGCAGTGGTGGTTTGCCGGCGTAACGATTGATCGTGTCGGTCCAACGATGAATCGCTGCACGCGAGCTATCAAAACCTTTGTGAAAGAGGACTCGTCCTGCGACTTCGAGTGCGAGGCGATTCATTTCGTGGCCCATGTCGAACACGACCTGTGATCGGTATTCGCGGCTCCACCGCTGGGCCGTGTGCTCGGCGGTATCGACCATGGTCGACAGATACCGTTCGACGGTTCGCGGGCCGAACAGCGGCTGCATGACACCGCGACGGTGTTTCCACTCGGTTCCTTCGGCGACGACCAACCCGTTGCCAAACGGTGCGCGAAAACGATCGTAGATCACGCTGTTCTTGTCGAACGAGTGATTCGTTTCTTGCAGCACCTGTTTAACGAGTGTGGGGTGGTTGACGAGGTAGAAATTGAACAGCCCACGATAATAGACGAAGTCGCCGTATTGCCGCGTGAGTCGGTCGAAAAAGAGTGCCCGATTGCCGGCCAGTCGCCATTGCTGCGCCATCCAGGGGGGACGGGCCAGCTTGCCACTGAATTCTCGCCTCAAATCGGGGTGCGACATGCCTAATGGATTTCCTCTGCGCGGCTAGAGTTGGTACACTAAATTCCCGCTGCCTTCTCGACCAGCGCGTTCTCGACCAGCCCAGTCGACTTCGTTTTGAACGGTTTGGTCGCGAAATGTCAAACACTCGCATAGCGGGTGTCTGACTAATCTTTGTGGCACGCCTAAGCCGCTGTGGCGGCTGGGTTTAGCCACCAAGAGTCCCAAAGTCCGCTGGCGTCGAGTGCGGCTAGCGCCATCAGGCCCTCGGCGTGGGGCGAATCCCAGCGACGGCCACGCCCTTTGAGGCAGAGTGTTGTCGTTTTGCACTGCGCTTCGGTTGGTCCGCTGCCAATCTCAATGCCCCGATCGCGGAACTCCTTATAGTGAATAATCTCGCGACGCTCGCTCACATAACCTAACAATCGATTCGCCGCTGTCCGCTTACGGCCACGCAGCGATTTTTGCCACTCCACCAGCCATTCCCATGCCACTTCTACCTCCTGCTCCATAAACAAGCCCATCAACTCATCGAGCCACACGCTCCCCGCCTCGTTCTGTTCGCCAAACACCTCCCGGCGAGTCCGCTGCGCGTAGTCCTTAAGATGAAAGTAATCGAGGTTGATCTGCTTGGTGACGTTGTGGAACTCGAGCTGGTTGCGAATCCAGGGAGCCCCGTCGATGTTGGCGACCGATTCGGTCGCCTCCGAAAGTTTTAGCTTCACCGCCACGTTTCTCAGCAAACGGCCCGTCTCGACACAATCGCCTCGCGTGACCGCAACGAAGCAGTGCTCCTTCGAGTCGTTGTAAGCCGTCACCACGCGAAATTCTTTGAATGTCTCATCGGAACCCGCCCGTAATGGCGGTAGCGGACGCTGCCGCTTGCCCGAGCGTTGTCGCTTCCCCTTAATGGTCTGGCGACGCTTGCGTTTTTCGGCATCGGTCACTGTGGGAACTTTTACCCCATCGCATCCAATGTAGACACGCGAAGCGTTCGGGTCGCTCGGGTCTGACTTGGTTTTGCAATCGTTTGCCTGCCAGAGGGGATCGAGCCGGCCACGGTTGACCTGACCGACCACCTGTTTGGCTTCGTATTCGACCAGTTGGCGGACGCTTTCGCTACTTATCTCCAGTGTGGCCAAACGCGCGAGATTCCCGGCCGTCTTGCGAAAGCTGGAACTCGATAAATTCAGTCGACAAATCATTTCGCGAACGCCATGACTGTACGTCTTGCCGGCTCGATCGAGATATCGATCGATTGGCACTTCGGTTCCTTCGGTGGCGAGGTACCAACGAACACGGCGGAGTTTGAGTCGACCGTTGACCGATAACAGGCTGAGCTGTTGGCGTCCCTTATGACGCATCCGCCGGTTGGTCTGGGTGCTCTTCGGAGGGGGGAAAAGCGGCTTCCGCCGCGTCGATCTTCGCTTGCATGGTGGCTTCGTAGACTCGTTGTCTAAAGCGTTCCAAGGCGATACGACTGGCTTCTTCGCTATCGTCGATCCAGTGGCCATCGCGGGCTCCATCAACCGAGTCGGCAACCGCCTCGAGCGTCGCTTCAAACTCGGCCAACAACTGATTCTTGAGCGTCTCGCGGTCGAGCGCGGGGGCGGGTTCGGACATGGCAAAACTCCTGGGAAATTAGTGGGCCTGCCCAGATTATGCACTTTGCCTATCTATCGCGCCATAGGGATTTGTCAGACACCATAGCGGTTACCTCCCCGAATATTGTCTCGCACTCAATTTGAATAACCACCTTGTGTTCCAGCCGATTTCGCTCATCGCGGGCGAATTTACAACCTGGGTTTGGAACGACCTGTTGGTATTATTTCGAGAAGAACCGAGTTTGTTGCGTCGAGAGTCGCGTGTGGCGGCTTGAGCACGAAGGCCGGAACAAGGCGACAGCCGCATTACCGGCAGCATTGTCGCCGATCGCTCCGCGATCGGTTTGCTATTCGCGGAGCGATCAGCAACTACGCATGTCGTCCGTCGATTGAAACTGACTCAACTCGCTTGGCGGAACTGCGCTCTTTCCGGAATCGCGCTTCGCTTGTTCGGGCCTGCAACCTACCCAAATCATATCCGTGATTGGGTGCTACTGCCTAGCTTGTCCAGCAGTGCGAACCGAACGTAGTTTCACTTGCGCACTTGCTATCGCACCGAGTGGCCGATTTTGACAATAAGTTTTCTCGGGCGCATAAAAAAACCCGGTCTTTCACCGAAGTGAAAGACCGGGCTGCACCCTCATTGCAAATCAATCCAGGATGTTCCCATTAAATCAGCGCTCGAGCGAAGTTGTGTTTCGCGTTGCGGGCCGGTTATTATTCTTCATCCAAGTTGAATCGGCTTGGTTGGGCCAATTGTCTTGGTCAAAGCCCTTGGCATTTTCGAGACTCTCTTGCGAGACGTTCAGAACGCAGACGTTTTCTTCATCTTGAATGCGAGTACTGAAAGCGTTGTAAGGCACAGCGAACATTTTGTCGCCAAGGCCTAAGAATCCGCCAGTGGCGAGGGCCACATACTTGATCTTGCCCGATTTCTGGTCGAGCACGATATCGTAGATGGTGCCAACTTGCTCTTCATTCGTGTTGTAAACCGCCTTGTTCATCATTTCGCTGGCGCGAACGAGACCGGCGGGAACCAGTTTGTCACTGTCGACACGAGTTTCCGCGCGGGGGTTTTGGGTGGCACGGTCACGAATTTGGGGCCGCGTGGTGGGCCGTTCTTGGCCAATGACTTGTGCATTGGCGGCAAATGGAGCCGCACCGAATGCCAGCAACATCGCCAGCGTGGTAGACATTTTCATCATGATCTCTCCTACTTCATTTCGACAAGGGAATTGTGTCTCGGAAGTGAAACCGAGTCGACCAACCTGAGGTGACATCGGTCGCAGTCAGTGACTGCGGCACTGAATAACGTCTAGATGCGAACGGCGTACCAACTCACCGATGCGTGTTAAACTGATGAGAAACATCCGTGAGCAGGATGATGTGATAGTCTCGCTTCCACCGCTTTGCGAGTTGGCGAATCAACAAGCGCGTTGCGCGGGCAAGCGCGCGCTGGTGACGATGCGACAAGAAACGAAGCGACAGAAAAACGCCTTTCGCCATTTCGATCAATCGTGAAAAAAGCCCCGGCCGAATGGATCGACCGGGGCTCGTGGTTTTGAGCGAACCGGTGATGGCAGTCACCAGTCTTGCTGACACTACTTTTCGACGGTCTCGATTAACGACGCCTACTTGATAAACAGCATCTCTTGATAAGTCGGCAAAGGCCACAAGTCGTCGGCGACAATCGCTTCGAGTGAGTCGACATACTTGCGAACTTCGAGCATCGCCGGCAAGACTTCCTTAACGCACTGCTGCATGTCTTCGCAGCCACCGGCCGAGGCCTTGGCCAGCACCGCTATGCTGTCTTGCAAGTTTTTCACCAGCCCGGTCACCTTGTCGAGCGTGTCGGTATCGAACTCGTAACCTACGGCCTTGAGGTTAGCGCATGTGCTGGCGAGCTCGTTTTGGTAACGAATCGCTGCTGGGAAGATCATCGTCCGAGCTATCTCTTTGGTGAGGTTGGCTTCGACTCGGACCGTCTTGCAGTATTGCTCGACATAGGTCTCATAGCGGCTTTCGAGCTCGCGCTCGCTGAGTACGTGGTATTTCTCGAAGAGCTCTTTGACTTCCTCGGTGAGCAATTCAGGCAGTGCGTCAGGAGTGCTCTTGAGGTTTTTGAGTCCGCGCTTGGCTGCTTCGGCGTGCCACTCTTCGCTGTAGCCGTTGCCGTTGAAGATGATCGAGTCGCACTCGTTCATGATCTCCGTGAGCAGTGTTTGGACGGCACCATGCAGTTTCGACTCGTCACCACCCGTGGCGGCTTCGAGCTTCGAGGCACAGTAGTCGAGCGATTCGGCAACAATGGTGTTCATCGCCACGAGCGGACCGGCGATCGAGAAGTTCGATCCCACGGCACGGAACTCGAACCGATTGCCAGTGAAGGCAAAGGGGCTGGTACGGTTCCGGTCGCCAGCGTCCTTGGGAAGGTGAGGCAACACGTCGACACCCACTTCGAGCGTCCCGCGCGCTTTGCTGCTCGTGGCTCCCCCCGTCTTGATCTGATCGAACACATCGCTGAGCTGGTCGCCGAGGAAGATCGAGATGATCGCCGGTGGAGCTTCGTTGGCACCCAAACGGTGATCGTTTCCGGCCGAAGCGACCACCGCACGCAGCAGCCCTTGGTGGTGATAAACGGCACGCATCACAGCCGCACAGAAAACCAGGAACTGGGCGTTCTCGTGGGGCGTATCGCCCGGATCGAGCAGGTTGCCATGCTTGCTGCTGCCGAGCGACCAGTTGACGTGTTTGCCTGAACCGTTGATCCCGGCGAAGGGCTTCTCGTGCGTCAGGCAGGCCATGCCATACTTCTCGGCCGTCTTCTTGAGCACCAACATGCAAAGGTGTTGGTGGTCGGTGGCGACGTTGGCCGTCTCGAAGATCGGTGCGATCTCGAACTGCCCCGGGGCAACCTCATTGTGCCGCGTCTTGATCGGGACACCGAGCTTGCATAATTCGCGTTCGACATCGAGCATGAAGCTGAGCACGCGGTCGGGAATCGCTCCAAAGTAGTGGTCGTCGAACTCTTGGCCCTTGGGCGGAGCGGCACCGAGCAATGTGCGACCGGCGGCTAGCAAGTCGGGACGGGCGTAGTAGAAGTTGCGGTCGATCAAGAAGTACTCTTGCTCGGGGCCAGCGGTCGAGGCCACAAACGCCTTTTCGTCGTGGCCGAACAGCTTGAGGATGCGGTGAGCCTGAGCGTCGAGCGCCTGCATCGACCGCAGCACCGGAGTCTTCTTGTCGAGCGCCTCGCCAGTCCACGACACGAATGCCGTTGGAATGCAGAAGGTCGTGCCGTTGGGGTTTTCGAGAATATAGGCGGGGCTGGTGACGTCCCAAATCGTGTAGCCACGGGCTTGGTGCGTGGCGCGAATACCACCGCTGGGAAAGCTCGAACCGTCGGGCTCGCCCTGCATCAGTTCTTTGGCACTGAACTCGGCCAGTGTGCCCCCGTCGCTGGTGGGGGCCATAAAGCTATCGTGCTTCTCGGCGGTCGAGCCGGTGAGCGGATAGAAGACGTGGGTGAAGTGAGTGGCACCCTTCTCGATGGCCCAGTCGCGCATTGCCGAAGCAACGACGTCGGCGACCGTGTGGTCGAGCTTCTCACCATCTTCGATAGTTCGCATCAGCGACTTGAAAATGGTTTTGGGCAGCCGCTTCTTCATCACCGACTTATTGAAGACGTTACAGCCGAATAGCTCCGACGACGACTCCATGTAGCTCACCGGCGGATTGGTCGAGCGATAGTTGATGACCGCGTCGACAGCCGAGCGACGCGCGGCAGCACCGGTGGCCGAACTCGAACCCAATGACTTACTGTTCTCGATTGATACAATGCTCACGTTTCAAGCTTTCCTGTTTTGCGGCTGCGCGAGGGAGAGATAAGACTCGCCAACCGCGCAACATAACCCAAAAAAATGTGACATCCCACCTACGTTCCGTGGGGGTGCGACCCCGCTGTGAAGTCGCTTCCTAACTGTTTTTTGTCCGGCCACCGCCTCTGAGCCAGAAAAACTCGATTCCAATTGTTGCGTATTTTGCGGGCAACGAACAGCACCCGACGGGGTCAAGCTTTTTTGACAAATCGAGTTGGCCCACCGCCGGCATCGACGGAGAGGCCAAGGTTGGGTAAAAAATGCCGCGAAAACCGCCGCACTAAGGTCATTCGGCAACGAAAAAACCCCGCCCGCCCTTCGAGTGGGCGAGCGAGGTTGTTGTTTCCGCCGGCGGTAGCGGATTCGCCCCGATGGAGAGCGATCGAACCAGTTAGAAGCGAGCCGACCAGTCGTGGCCGACGCTGGCGAAGATCGAATCGGCCGCTTCGGCGAAACGGGCTCGTAGATCTTGGCGAGCTTCTTGAGCCGCTTCGCGGCGTTCTTGCCGCTGGCTGGCGCGGTCGACGTTCAAGAGCAGCGAACCGTCTTGAGGCACCGTAAAGCGAGCTGCGGCGGCAGCGATGCGACTTCGTGCACGCGATCGAAGTCCACCGTCGGCCGGCTCGGACGCGCTCGCTCCGAGCGACGCAAAGGCGGCGTCGGCCGAGTCGCCCGTCACCGATTCCGCAATGTCGCTGGCTCCATCGTCGGCGAGCGTTGCAAACGCCACGGGCGCGGCCAAAGACGCCGGGACGGGGAACACAATCGTCCGACTCGAACTACCAAAGTTCGACCGCCAGACGGTGTAGTCGGTAGCATCGATCATGCCGTCACCGTTGCCATCGGCACTGGTGCCGCTGGCGACAGTGGCACCGAGGTTATCGCGCCAGACTGTGTAGTCAGCGGCGTCGACGCGACCGTCTTGGTTGTAGTCGCCAGCACCTCCGACCACGTCGAACGCGACCGACCCGAGACTTTCACTCGTCGTGAGAGCATCGAGGTCGTTGTCGGTCGACCGCCCGTTACCGATCAGGCTGTTCGGCGAAAAGTTAATTTGGTAACTGCCGAGCGGTAGTTGGCCATTCGTCGTCGCGTTACCTGTGAACGTCACGTTCAGAAGCGACGTTCCTAAACCGGTAACGTTGGGCTCAACACTGACGCCAACAACAGCCATGCCGGCCGTATCGGTAATCGAGATACCTGGTCCATTCACCGCGAGCGGAGAAGTGATGTTTCCATCGAGAACCTGACTGATTGGCCCGTTGTACGCGACATCGAGCGAGAATCCAGCACCGGCAGTGACACCTGTCAGTGCGACTCGTGGGCTCACCGCATCGGTGCCAACGTTAATTTCACCTGGCGTAAGTGACGCGCCCAGCGAGGGGAGCCCACTGCTATTACCTGTTTCGTAGACCAATGGGTCGTCGTTGCCGAAGAGATCGCCGTTGAACCAAGCCGCCGCTGATTGGGCAGTGGTGTTGCCGCGGAAGCGGCTGATGGCATCGGGCACGTATCCCGTCGAGAGGATGCTGGCACCGCCGTAGATGACGTCGCCCGAACCGCCGTCGTTGACTCCGATCGAGTCGACAATCACCGCACCGGTCGGCAGGTCGAGGACTCCGTCGTTGTTCCAGTCGAAGTCGAAACCACCAGTGGGAAGTTGCCGGTTCGGGCTGTAGAGCAGGACGTAGCTCGCCGAGTCGTTGGCGATAACCTCGCCGTTGAGCGCGGCATTTGTGATGCGGGTCGTGGCGTCAGGGGTCCAGAAGCCAAAGTTGCTCAGCGGGGAACCATCTCCCGGCACGTCGCCTCGGTCGATGACGTTGGGCTGATCTTCAGCCGTGATGACGGCTAGGCCATTCGAACCGTTCAGGAATGTCCCGATGTCGATGATGAAGTCGTCGAGACCGGTCTGGGGACCCAAGTCACTGTCGAGTACCGCGACGTAGAATCCACCGAAAGCGGCCCCGGCGGTACCGGTAAGCTCGATGAACTCGTGTGGGTTGTCGGCACCGGGCGAGTTGATGAAGAACTCGTTGAGCAACAAAGTATTGCCCGAAGCGACAAAGTCGTTATCACGAATCGTGAGCGATGCCGAATCGACGACGGTCGAACCGACCGAAATCGAGACGCTGAGCGTTTCGTCGGCCTCGCGCTCGCTATCGTTGATGACCGGAATCGTGATGGTTTTGAACAACTCGCCCGGTGCGAAAGAGGTGTCTGCCGTGGCGGTGCCAATGTCGGTCAAGGCGGCGGTTCCAGCGGTAATCGCAAACGTGTAATTGAGCGTTCCCTGTGAACCGCCAACGCGGTTCACGAGAATCGAGGCTGTTCCGTCTTCGTTGACAAAATAGCTGTCTTCGGCGATTTCGAGCGTCCCTTCCGAACCGGCACCCGTGGTGAGCGGATCGGTGTAGAGGATCGTCAACTCGGGGCGGAAGTTGCCCTGCAGCGACGACTCAGAGCTTTCGAAGCGGAAGCTGTTGGACGAGTCAGAGATGATCGCCCAACCAAAGTTGTCGAGACCGCCGTTGGCCCACGACTGAATCGTCTCGACGTTGATAGGAATCTGTAACAGGCCGGCACTTCCGGGCGAGGTGACAACACTATCGGCAAAGGCGACCGCCTCGAATCCATCGGGAGTGATGCCGTTAGTGATGAGGCTACCGGCGGAGCCTTGGGGATCGCTCCAAGTAGCCGTGTTTTCGTTCCAATCGAGATTCATGCGATAGAGGCCAATGTTGGCGGTCGTATCCGATTCCGAAAGGACGTTAACCGTCAGGAACGCTCCGAAGATTTCGGAACCTTCGGGAATCTGGCCGAGATTGGCACCAAACAATTCGTCGAACCTGAGCAGCGACTGTTGAGGCCGCGAGTTGAGACCGGCCAGCGATGGCGCGCCATCTCCCTTCTGTAGGTCGACGACTATTTCCTCACCCTGACCGAAGGCCTGCGTTGGCAACGCCTCGGCGTCGAGGTAAGTATCGGTCGTGCCAAAATATCCACTCGTGCCTTGCTGGAAGGTCGCCAGCGACACGTCGGCATCGATGACCCGGACAGTGGCGCTGTCCCCCACAGCCAAGTAGAAACTCGTACCGTCAATTGGATTGGCATCGACGACCGAACCGAAATCGACGCGGAAAAACTCGAAGCCCTCGGCAACGCCATCGGCCGCAGCAATCGGGACCGTGATCGTTTCGCTCAACGAGCCCGACCTAAACTGCAGAGTGCCGGGTGTTCCGGTGTAGTCGACACCGTTAACGGCCGTGATATCGGTGAACGAGTAGTCGACATCGATATCTGCCAGATCACCACTGCGAGTCACGCTGATGTCGACCGTGCCGGTCGATTCCTGCACGTCGATACTGGTGACGGTAAAGAACACATTTCGCAGAATGTTTTCGGCACCCGGTGTGATGACCGCGCCGAGCGGCGTGACAACGCTCCGGTCAGGGTCGCCAGCATATCGAATCGGATTGGCGTTTGGAATCAAAATGTCGCCATTATACCAAACACCGATCGTGCTGGGATCTTTCTCGCCCAACCGGCGCGTGATGGCGTCGGAAGTTTGGGCTCCGGTTGTCCCCGATGGTTGGTGGATGTGGACGCCGGGGTTTGAGAGGCCGACGGTGCGGTCGCGATCGTTGCCACCCCCTTCAACGGTGCCGACAATATCGATGAGCTGAGCACCAACTGGCAGCAGCGCGGCATCGAGTTCACCCACACCCACACCTTCTTCGGCTTGGAATCCCGATACCGAGCTTTGAATGAAGTAGCGGTCGCGATCGTAGTCTTCGCCTGGCACAAAGTTGGCAGTCGGACTGAACCAGAGCGAATAGGTTTGCGAGCCATCTTCAAGCGTCGGCAGTGCCGTTGGTGCAATCGCGGTGGCCGCGTCTGCCGTGTAGAGCCAGCCAGGAGCGGTCAGTAGCAAGAGACCATTGCTGCCGATCGTCAATCCCGAGAGGTCGTAAACGATGTCGGCGACACCGATGCCGGCTCCCTGATTGAGTACGGCATTGCCAAGCGTATCTTTGCCGCCCAGTTCCTCTTCTTCTCCTTCGAAGACAACGAGTTGGTAACCGCTGGGAATCGTCGCCCCGGGGGTACCGATGAGCTCGATGTATTCGCGATTAGCGGCACCAACTCCGCCGGCATTCGCAAAGATCTCGTTGAGCAACAAATCGTCGTCAGCAATCGTCAGCGTCGCGACTCCGCCGCCGCCCACCACCGTCGATCCGCCGACCGCGCCAAGTGTCACTGTGAGTGTTTCGAGCCCTTCGATCGCAGTGTCGCCGTAGACGACAATGTCGATGGTGCCGAGGCTTTGGCCAGCACCGAAGCTGAGTGTCGCAGGTCCGGTGTAATCGAAGTCGTCGCCAACGCCGCCGGGACCTTGGGTTGCCGATACACCGGCGACCGTCACGCTGACCGACGAGGCAGCCGTGCCACCAAGCCGAGCGACGTCGAGTGAAATGATCTTCGTACCAGCGTCACCTTCGGTAACGCGAGGCTCGGTGTTAAGGAACTCAAAGGCACCTTGTCCGCTGTCGGGAGCTGTGAAGTCGACCACCAGGTAGGGGCGGTCGGCATCGCCCGCCTCGGAAGTATTGAAGTCCCAGCCGTTGGTCGAAGCCGACTCAATCAACCACCCAAAGTTGTCTTCACCACTCGACCAATGCTGGAGCGATAGTGTGACATCGAAGTCACGTTGCACGGGGAGCGTGGGAGTCGATGCGTCGAGCAAGATCGCATCGGGAGGTAAGTCGGCTGCTTCGCCTTCTGAGGCTTGAATACCGCCAACGGTGTTGGAGTTGCCGATGGTGGGCACATTCCAGGTCGATGTCGATTCCGACCAATCTGCCAGCATCCGGTAGAGGCTGATTTGCGCGGCGGAGTTCGAGTCGTTAAAGGCCGAGAGGGTGAGCGTGGCGGAATTGATCGTCGAACCGACAGGAATTTTACCAAGTTCGCCAGTCGTGGTGAAAATATCGTCAAATCGCATAATCCCCTGACGCACGCCACGCACACCACCGTCGTCGGCATCTTGCTGGTCGGGGCTGATGCCCGTTTCGCCACCGAAGTTGCTATCGGGTAGTCGCGAATAAATAACCGTGTCCTGCGTGCCCGCGTAGCCTGCCACGGGGTTCAAAAGCGAACCATCGCCGATGCCACCATCGACGAACGACAGCGTGGTCAACACTTGCCGAACTTCCAGAGCTTCGAGCGACAGCCGGCGATCCGATCGCTTGCTGGCTGCCTTGCGAGCGTAGAACTTTTTACCCAAACGCGACTTTAGTGAGCGAATAGACATGAAATTTCCTTCGGATACACGCTTGATAGTTGGAATTGAGCGAAGAGATGCCAGGGATCGCAACTCACGGTTAGAGCACGCACGGATCTTAGGTTAGATGTGTGAAGTTTGTGGTCTGTCTCGTGTGAATAAACTGTGAATATTGCGAGATTGTTTTCGCGAAAAAAGTAAGTTCGCAATTCAGAAGAAAATCTCATCGGAATGGCTGAGCCAGTTACCGCAGTCGGAGTCGCGAAGCGAATCACCAGCCGCCTGATTACTGAGGAATCCTGTTTACTCAGGAATGACGTTCTCGATTGCGTCGCTGCCAATTTGGGCAAACCTAGCGGCGCTATGCTCGAACAAGTCCTGAGCCGAAAAAAACCGCACGGCGACGATCGCTATTCGAGCGATTGAACCTCGTCTTGAAAGTCGGTGTCGCTCGATTGGCTGGGGCGAAGTGCTCCGCCGGCAATCGTGCAGGCACCCTTCCAGACTCCTGGATCGACGTCTTCGTTCACGAAGCGAACCGAACCATCGGCCATCGCAGCATTCACGCCACCGGTGTGCCGACTACGAGCGGCGGCGTAAACGTTGCCACCGTTTGCCCGGGCTCGTTCTTCACGACAAGGAATCTCCTGAAAGTCGCCGGTTCCTTCGAGTCCGGTCCCACAGGCGTCGATAATGTCGGGTTGGTCGGAGTTGGGGGTTGTTAAACCCATGAACGCACTCGCCCCGGCGCTTGGTATCATCCACACGCCGCGCCAATCGTCGTTTCCTTGGGCGACTCCGCTGCCATTCTCGGGAGCCCCCTGTTCGTTCACTTCATTCCAGGTCAACACCTCACTCAGCAACACGCTATTCGAAAGACCGTCGACAACCTTGCGGATGGGAGTTCCCTTGCCGAAGCGCGATTTCACGGGCAACTTGGGGACCTGTTCCATTTGGAACATCCCAGCATAGCCGGGATGGATATTCTCGAAGTCGCGACTCTTAAACGAAAAGGCGTTGGCCATCGTGCCGCCCCCAAAACATCCGGCATAATTGCCGCGGCTCAAGTGAGCGAGGCCGACTCCACCACCCCCTTCGTCGCCATCGTTGAAGGGAACGGCAACACCGTCGGTTCCCGAACTTGGACAAATGAACGAGGCCACCACACCTTCGTGAAAGACACGCCACTCGGGACGCTGCATGTCCCACGTGTCGGGAGGGTTCGCCCGGTCGGTTTCGGCTGTCTCCATCGCTTTGTCGGCTAAACTCGCCAAGCCCCCCGCCTCGAGATACGAGAAGAGCTGTAAGGCCCAGTTCGGACCATAACACGTTCCGCCCGCCTGAGTTCCGGCCACAATCCAAGGGGCCTTTCCTTCGGACGGCATACAAGTCGGCCCACCGGGCGGAAAGAACTTACGGGCGCTCTCGAAGTTTATGCAGGCCAGCGAGTTTTGCTTCAGATTGTTGACGCACTGGGCCCGGCGAGCCGCCTCGCGGGCCGATTGCACCGCCGGTAGCAGCAAAGCCACCAGAATGCCAATAATCGCAATGACCACCAACAATTCGACCAGCGTGAAACCCGCTGGACGACGCCGACTGTACTTTGTCTTCATGTAAAACAAACTCCCTAAACGACTGATCTAAACGACAGCGTCGACAACTCCGACCAAGCACTCCGGTTTGCCCAAACTTGAACCGGCTAGGCGAAAAGGGACCGCAAGTCAGTTGTTGCTTTAATACTTGCGCATACTACCGCTCACCGATCCAAATATGATGAAGTCAACGTGAAGAAATGGCGCTATTGCTGTTAAGCTTTCGTGAAGACGAGTAGCCGATGTTGTTTTCCACAACCGAGGGTGGGCAATTACCGAGGGTGGGCAATTTAGGTCGGCGGACTCAGTCGCATGTGTGGGAAGCCAGGGCGGGCGGAAATCCCCGGTGGCGATCCCCTTACTAGAGGTCATTTTGGATAGAATAGGTGGAGCGCTGTTTTACAAAATCGAAAATGAGGTTTGCGATGCGACGATCGGCTTTTTTGAACTTTCCGCTAACAACCGTGATGGGCCTCTTATTGGCGGGCGTGTCGCCGGCCGCCGCGCCGGCAACCTTGCCCGAGGCTCACGAAATGCGTGAGATCGAAGGCTGGCAAGTCCGCGTCGACCGCCGGTTGCTCGCCGAGAACAATCGAGCCGTGGGAGAAGAGGCAGTCGTACTGCTCGCGGACCGACTGCGCGACATCCGGCGACGACTATCAGAAGATCGCATCGCGAAATTGCAAGCGGTGGTCATTCAACTCGATCTCTCGCACGGGCGACTTACCTCGATGCAATATCACCCCAGCGCCGGCTGGCTCCGCGAGAATGGCTACAGCGAGCAACTCGATAAGTGTGTCCACATTCCGGTCGCCGCCAACTTCACCAGCCCCGGCCATCAGCAGGTGCAGCCTTGGAGCGTGCTACACGAACTGGCCCACGCCTATCACGACCAAGTGCTCGAGTTCGACAACGTGAAAGTGAGCGCGGCTTTTCGCGCCTACGTGGCGAGCGGAGAGGGAGACAAAGTGATCCACATGAATGGCAACCGAACCGACCACTACGCGCTCACCAACGCCAAAGAGTTCTTCGCCGAGATGAGCGAAGCCTACATCGGTCAAAACGACTTCTATCCGTTCAACCGAGGGGAGTTGCGAATCGACTTTCCGGCGATTCACGCGCTGATGGGCGAGGTGTGGGGACCGATGCCGAAGCCGTCGCAACTGGTGAAATAGCGACCGTTCGCCTCAACTCCTACAAACTTTTCTCGAATCGGGGCGACATGAGGGCTATTGCACTTTTCATCGCCGGGGCGGGCCTCGTCGCTTAGACCCACTCGAAGTGAGGCATCCCCAATTGCGCGAAACGGTTAAGTATCGAGCAGCGTAATCGCGAGTCGGTTTGTTGGGCGAACAACTTGCGGTTCTTGCGTTGCCCACCGAAAATCGCCTTCAAGCGATGCATGGTCGCCGCCACCAAACTGCGACGATGAAAGCCACTGCCGATTTTCCACGCCGTGCGATTGGTCCGCTTGATCGCGCGATGTCTCGGCTACCTGTAGACAGCGGTCGAAAAACAGAGCGCCTGGCGGAGCCGACCGCAAGCAAGCGGACCTCGCTAGTCGTCGCGCGGCAGCGGTCGGGTGACAAGAAGTGGTTGTCGTCGGCGGCCGCGAAAATGCGGATTACCGCGATCTTGCGGACTTGGCGTCCGTTCGCTTTGGTTTGTCGATTTTTCCATTGCAGCTCAAAAATCTTGTGACCTTTGATTTTTTCCGCAAAACTCTCGATGACTCGCGGGACTATAAGTGAGAGGGGCGGTGCGCAGCGGTTGGTCGGTGCCGTTGCGTTCCTAGTTTTAAGGTTAGGCATGGCCTTTTAAGGCTAGGCATGGCGTTCTGAGGTTAGGCATGGCGGAGAGAGCCAATCGAGACGACTTGTTTGTCGAGCTACTTGCCGCAAACACGAAACGATTGTATTCGTTTATTCGCTCGATGGTGTTTAACGACGATAACGATGCGGACGAGGTCTTTCAAAGCACTTGCATGGCGCTTTGGCGGAAATTCGACCAGTATGAGCCAGAGGGAGATTTCGGGGCTTGGGCGTGCCGCATGGCCTACTACGAGGTGCTGCGGCAAAGCGGAAAACGTAAGCGTGTACGATTGATGAGCGAACAGGCGTTGGCGGCACTCGCCGACGCCGCGCAACCGCTTTCGCAGCGCGTTAACGACCGTCGTGACGCACTTGCGGACTGTTTGAAGCAACTCTCTGGCCAAGACCTCTCCCTTATCCAACAGCGATATTTCGAAGACTTAAGACCGAAGCAAATTGCGAGCGAATTTCAGCGATCAGTTCACGCTGTCTACCGAGAGTTAAACCGAGTTCACGCGCTTTTGCTGCGCTGCGTTGAGCGAAAGCTTGGCGCACACCGAGCGAACATGGGAAATATTGGGGATTCAATTGACTGAACCTTCGTCTCACGAGAAGCACGCGCAGTCAGCCGCGAAGCTACGGGATCTCACCGAACTCCGTTCGCTGCTGATCGCGTTCACTTCAGACGAAGCTGACAACAGTCAGACTAAGCGTCTTAGCGATTTGATGGAAAACCCGACGTGCGCTGCCGAAGCCGCGAGCATGTTGGAGCAACAATCGGCTCTACGCGATGCGTGCCTGGGCGACCGCGATCTACGGCGTGGTAGCACCGACCGATCGTTCGACGTTCGACTGGCAGCGACGCGGTTTTCGGAGCGAGCTAAGCCCGCTTCTCAACCGAGCAGCCGTTGGTTTGCACGTTTGTCGGCGATTGCGGCCGCGTTGCTCATCACTCACGGCCTGTTTGCCTACGTTGGTTGGCAGCGCGGCAGCATGCGACGCGACGCGTTACCGACAGCGCAACTTCCGGCTGTGCAACTTCCGGCTGCGCAACTTCCGGCTGTGCCGATTGCGGGTTCACCCCACGGACCTCAGCTCGTTTCGATGACCGGCTGCGTTTGGGAGGCGACGGACCAGGTTTCGCCGGTTGTGGGGCAATCCCTCAGGCAAGGCGAAGTGCTCACACTCATCGAAGGCATTGCCGAACTCGATCTGGGCGAATCGAGTTCCGAATTGGTGCGGGTGCGCATCGAAGGCCCGGCCAGCATTTTTGTCCGTGCCGATGGCAAACTCGGCATCCGCTACGGCTCGCTTACCGCCGACATGGCTGGGCTTCGCGAACCCTTCGCGTTCGACACGCCGCTCGGACGGGTTGAAGTGACCGAACACGCATCTCTGGGCATTGTCGCCGGCGACGCCACCAACGAAGTCCACGTTTTTTCGGGGCAAGTTGCCGTGAGTTCCGAGCGCGTCGTCAGCGACACGCCGGTCGCGACTGTGAGCGCCGGTCAAGGTGTTCGCCTGTCGGCAAACGAAGCCCGAGCGGTGCGCGTTGAGCCGATCGTGGCCGCGCGCGAAGCGTTTGCCTCAACCCGTTCGATGGCGTTCGACAGTCTGGTGCTTGATGACCGATACCGCCGCGTCGTCCTCGAATCGCAGCCACAGCTTTATTGGCAATTCGACGTCGAGGGAAACGAGGTGACGAATCTCGGTTCGGTCGAGGGATTGAAAGGCTATCTCGATGGCGAAGTGAGTTGGCCTCGATTTGGCGAGAATCGCGCGATTGAGTTTGGACTTAACCCAAGTCCCGGAGCGTTCATCACCAATCGCTATTGGCCCGCCGAGAATCTCGCCAGCTATGCGATTGAATTCTGGGCCAAGCCGAGTCATTTCCACAGTGGAGCAGCCGTTTCGCTGGTTGGGCGACCGCAGACCGACGGCCGGCATCCGCATGGTGTGCTGATAGAATTCTGCGGTCCCTTTCCGCTCGGCAGCTCCTCTGGATATGTCCGCAACGGCATTCGCTTTTTACATCGCAATCCCATTTCCGCCGATTCAGCGACTGGCGTTTCGTGTTTGGCTGAGTCGTCCTATAAGGTCCGCGAATGGCAGCACATCGTTGCCAATAAAGAGGCGACGAAATTAACGCTCTACGTCGATGGGAAGCCGATCGCCAGCGCCGCTGACACAAAAGTCTTACCGGCCGGTCTGCAACTCGTCATCGGACAACTCTTCCCACTTCATGGCACTCGGCAGTACACTCACGGTTGGCTGCGACCGTTCGTCGGACAAGTTGACGAAGTAGCACTCTATGATCGCGCCCTCGAAGAGTCCGAAATCTATCGGCACTTCGAAACCGGCTGCTTGGCAAGCGGTGGCGAAGGCTCGATCTGACTCGTTTATTCACAGCGAATACCTCTTTTCTTCACAGGACAAACCATGAAATTGTTTGCCTCACACAGGGGCCGCAATCGCGGCAAAGGCTTCACACTCGTCGAACTCTTAGTCGTGATTGCCATCATTGGCATTTTGGTGGCGCTGTTGTTGCCAGCGGTGCAAGCCGCCCGCGAAGCGGCGCGCCGCACCGAATGCGCCAATCGCATGAAGCAAATCGGCCTCGCGCTCCTCAATTATCACGATACTTACAAGCACTTTCCGTCGGCCAGCGATGTTGCGGGGGGCAGTCAACTGAGTTGGATTGCCCAGGTGCTCCCCTTCATGGAAGAGCAAAACCTGCAAGACTTGGTCGACCAAGATCAAACCTGGAATCACGCCAATAACGAACTGGCCGAGCAGACGCCACTCGAGCAATTTCAGTGTCCGTCGGTCGGTGCCGAGTTGCCGGCATTCATCGATGTGCCAGGCGCCAACGGCTTCGTCGAGCAGTCTCCATTGCGATCCAGCTATCTGGGCATCATGGGGGCCGAATATGCCTGTCCGTTACCAGCAACGATCAGAGCCCCAATCTCCGGGTACACCGTGGTCAACTGCCAAAGCGACGCCCGCGTTGGTGGCTATGCCACAAACGGTTTGATTTTCCCCGACAGCAAAATCAATCTCCGCCGGGTGACCGACGGGTCGTCGAACACCATGATCGTGGGTGAAGTTTCTTGGCGGGGTTCGGGTCCGTCCCAATACTGTTCGGCACAAGAATTGCGCCACGCCATTGAGGCAATATACACAGTTTAAGTGGAGTTGCGCCCTGTGAGTTGATCGCGCATAATTGGCGGCATGGGCGCGAAAGCTAAACCAAAAATCAAAGAATCGGA
>JBGSRO010000173.1:0-6905 GCA_041737535.1 Pirellulales bacterium
CCCAATTCGGTTTGGCAGACGAGTGGATACTGCCAGTCGTTGAGCCAGACGGCGAGACCCTCGGCATGGGTCGCAAACAATTCGTGGCGACCAGCGATTGGCGCAGGCAACTTGAGACGCCGGCACGCCGACTCGACGGCGGCTGCGTCGCGGACTTCGGTTTGGATGGTTACGATGTGGCTCACGGGTTCTCCTGTTCGTTGGTGATTCGGGGTGTGTTGGTTGGCTTGGGCAGCAGCTGAGGTGAGTCGCTGGTGATGTCGGTGATCAGCATTTCGAGCGATTCGGTGCTCGGGTCCAACGTGTGGGCTTGAAACAGCAGTAGCCAGGCGAAGAAGAGCGCGAGCGTCACAACGACGACGATGCCCATGCCACGGGTAGCACTCAGCGCAAGCGACTCGTGGCGACGAGAGCTAGCAACCGACTGTCGCTCGGCTTCCAGCCGGTTCCACTGGCCGGCCAGTTCTTGCCGTTCTTGCTGCACTTCGCGATGCAGTTGGCTAAAGTTCTCTCGCGAGGCAGCATCGCTGGCGACGAGTTCTTTCGATCCGGCGGCGACTTGTTTTTGCAGCTCGGTCGTGTCACGCGATTGCTGCGCCTGACGTTCGGCCGATTCGAGCGCGATCTGGGTCACGGTGTCATCGGTCTCGCAGCCAGTAAACAGACTACAGACGACGATCGCTATCGCGATCATCGAGTACATCACGGGGTGGTTTCGGGTCATTGGGCCTCCATCGTCGGGTGAGTAGGGCAATGAGTCGCTCGAGTGCGCGTCGCAGGCGTACTTCGCGTGAAAGGGCGAGGCAGACGACGAGCAGCACGAGCAAGAGCGTAGCGATAATGGTTTCGAGCAAGCAGAACTCCGGGGTTTACGGGACGAACAGACACAAAAAAATGCCACCGCGGAATGCTATCCGGGGTGGCATGTCTTTATGGCGCGAAAAGGGCGTGGATTTAGCTGCGTAAATTCGGCTACGCGGAACTTCGGTGCTCGCGATTCAATCCGATGAGTTGCATACACACACGAAGCGACCTGTTTCCAGCTTTCGCTCGCCGTCCCACCTGTAAGCACACAATGGCCCCTTCTTCGCTACGCTGTAGTCAAGGCAAGCGACGTTTTCCGTCTGCGGTGCTGGTGTACCGGTGAGCCAATAGTGGCCAAAAAACACTGGGGGCTCATCGCGCCCATACACGGAAACCGGCGGCGTAAAATCGTCGGGCAGCTTGCCGAGCCGCTCCGCAATCGTCGGTATCGCGTATTCACCCAAGTCGATGCCCGTGGAATCTGCAAACCACCGGACACGTATCTCCTCGCGCTCGGTACCTTCTTTGTCGCGATACGAGCACCCGCGCGGGAGCGGCATCTCTGGACCCTTGAGAACGTGCTCGACAGCCTCGTACAGCCCCGTCGACTTGTCGAGCGCCTCGGCCATAAATGCGTCGGTCACCCCGCCGTGTACGTTGCGGCGAGTCTTGATCGTCTCGATACCAACAGGATCCCAGCACGCATGTACCACCCGCAGATCATCGAGATCGAGCCACATTGGCAGCGTACGGAACCAATCCAGTGCGTCGGCCAGCTCGTAGGCCGACAGCTGAGCGACCGTCGCAGCATGTTGGATGACATTCTTCTCGCTGCGGGGTCTCAGAAACTCCGAGTCATCAACCGGGTGCCTCGTGTGGTAGGCGATGGCGTTGAATTCGTGGTTGCCCATCACCGCCTGGGCCGTGCCGGCTTCCACCATCGCCCGCACAATAGCCAGCGTGTCGCGTTGCCGTGGCCCGCGATCGATGAAGTCGCCAACGAATACCACCTGTCGGGTCGCGTGCCGATAAACGCCGCCAACAAGCGAATAGCCGAGCTTTTCGAGCAAAGCCTCAAGCGGATCGGCGTGGCCGTGGATGTCACCGATGATGTCGTACAAAATTCGGGCTCCGGGATTTTGCGCCGCATAGCTTGCCCAATCAGTCGTCGCCGTGGCAACTCGTTGCGGTTCCTGAACTCGCAGAGTACAGCCCAGCTCACGCTTTTGCTAGATTTAAAATTCACAGGCACGAATCACCACTCGATACAATTACGCAATGGCTCAGCTTGAACACATCGAAGCAATCGAAAAGCGACTCTGGAGCGCAGCCGACATGCTGCGATCCAACAGCAACTACGCCAGCAACGAATACTTCCTGCCAGCGATGGGGCTCATTTTCCTCAGGCACGCCTACAGTCGTTTTCTGAACGTCAAAGGCGAGATCGAAGCCAACCTGCCGTCGCGTGGCGGCAAGACGCGCGAGCTACGCAAAGAAGACTTCTCGCAAAAGTCGGCCATCTACCTGCGGCCCGAAGCTCAGTTTGACTACCTCGTGAAGTTGCCCGAGGGCCAAGATTGCATCGCGGCGGTCATCAACGCGATGGAACTCATCGAGGCCGACTACGACAGCCTCAAGGGTGTCTTGCCGAAGAACGAATATCAGTAACTCGATAATTCCACTCTCGTCCAGCTGCTCCGCAAGCTCAATCCCGACGAGCTGCAGCGTGTGTCGGGCGATGTATTCGGTCGTATCTACGAATACTTCCTCACCCAATTCGCCGACCAGAAAGCTCACGACGGGGGCGAGTTTTTTACGCCCATCTCCCTCGTCTCGCTCATCGCTAACGTGCTCGATCCCCAGCGCGGCACCGTGCTCGATCCCGCCTGTGGATCGGGGGGCATGTTTGTGCAGTCGGCCCGCATCGTCGAAGAGCATGGCGCGTCGGCCACCGAGCGACTCACCTTCCGCGGGCTCGAGAAGAATGCCACAACGATTCGGCTCGCCAAGATGAACCTGGCCGTCCATGGGCTCGAAGGCGATATTCAGCAGGCCATTACTTATTACGACGATCCGCACGAGCTGCTCGGCAAGGCCGACTACGTGATGGCCAACCCGCCGTTCAATGTCGACGAAATCGATGCCGACAAGATCAAGACCGACCCGCGGCTTCCTTTTGGTTTGCCGGGCGTCAACAAGCAAGAGAAAATCAGCAACGGCAACTACGTATGGATCAGTTACTTTTACAGCTATCTCAGTAAAAGGGGCCGAGCCGGGTTTGTCATGTCGAGCCAAGCGTCGAGCGCCGGACGCGACGAAGCCAAGGTGCGGCAAGAGCTAGTCGAAACGGGCGATGTCGACATCATGATCGCCATTCGCAGCAACTTCTTCTACACCCGCACCGTGCCGTGCGAGCTGTGGTTCTTCGATCGCGACAAGCCGAAGGAGCACGCCGACAAGGTGCTGATGCTCGACGCTCGCACCGTCTACACCAAAGTCACCCGCAAGATCTACGACTTCAGCCCCGAGCAGGAGCAGAACCTGCTGGCCATCGTCTGGCTCTACCGCGGCGAGACCGACCGCTACCTGGGGCTGGTTTCGCAGTACCTCGGGCAAGTCGTCGACGCAGGGCAGGCTTGCTTCGAATGGACCAGTGAACAGCACCCCGGTGAGGAAGGCGAGACGATCCACGCACTGCCGGCATTCGTCGAGTCGATCGCGACACTATCCAATGCGATGCAGCCGTTCCTCGACGCACTCGCAGCCGACGGCCCCCACGCCGAGACACTGGCCGAGTTCGAGAACGCGCAGTCGTTGCTCGCGGGCGACGTCGCCGCATTCCACAAGACCATCGACAAAGCCGCCACCGCGTGGGAAAAGTCGCCCGACACCAATGCCGCACTGGTGAAGCTCACCGAAACATTCGCCCCGCTGGCCGAGACAAGTCGCGACCTCGTGAAGCAGGCCGATCTGGTATACAAGCTGGCCACCCGGTTGATCGAGCTTTGCGAAAAGGAATACGCTGCGAAAGACTCCGACGACTGGAGCAGCCGCGATGTGACCCGCGCTCGCAAAGCGGCCGACGGTTCAAGGCAAGTTGCCGTCGACGGGCTTAAGCAGGTCCGCTACTTCTGGCGGCAGGCGCACTGGCTGACCGAGCGATTCCCCGACGCCGAAATTCGCCATGTCGAGGGTTTGGTGAAATTGGTCGATCGCGCCACGATCGAAACCAACGACTGGAGCCTCACCCCCGGCCGCTACGTCGGCGTTGCCCCAGAAGAGATCGACGAAGATTTTGATTTTGAGGAAGCCCTCCGCGACATCCATGTCGAGCTAGATGACCTTAACTCCGAAGCCGCCCTGCTGGCGGCGACGATCAAGAAGAATTTTGAGGAGTTGGGGGTATGAGCCTTCATGCACTTGGGGAATATGTGGAGTTAATCTCAGGTCCGGCATTTAAGAGTTCCTTGTTCACCGACAACGCAGACGACGTGCCGCTTGTTAAGGGCGACAACCTTGGGCAAGGAAGCATCAACTGGCAAGGCTCGAAGTTCTGGCCAAGTAACGATGTTGAACGGTACGAGAAGTATCGACTAATGCCCGGCGACGTCGTTCTGGCAATGGATCGTCCTTGGGTTACGGCCGGATTGAAATTTGCCGTCATCTCAGAACGGGATCCATCAGCGCTTGTTGTTCAACGCATAGCTCGCATTCGTGGGATCAATGGCCTTCGATCCGAATACCTGCGGTACATTGTCGCTTCGCCGGAATTCTGCGGCTACGTAAAAAACATTAAGGGAGGCACCAGCGTACCTCACATCTCTGGAGATCAAATCCGAGCCTACAAGATTCGCCTGCCGGCCACATCGATTCAACGACGTGTAGCCGACATTCTCTCCGCCTACGACGACCTCATCGATAACAACCGACGGCGGATTCAGTTGCTGGAGCAGGCGGCACGGCTGCTCTACAAGGAGTGGTTCGTCCACCTCCGCTTCCCCGGGCATGAGCACGTGAAGGTTGTCGACGGCGTGCCGGAGGGGTGGGAGCGAAAGCGGCTGGGCGATCTTCTGACGCTGCAAAGAGGGTTCGACCTTCCAGTGAAGAACCGAAAGGACGGTCCCTATCCGATATACGCTTCGACGGGAATCAACGGCTTCCACAGCGTCGCAATAGTCAAAGGGCCAGGTATTGTCACCGGGCGGTCAGGCTCGCTAGGAAAGGTCATGTACGTGCCGCGAGACTTCTGGCCGCTCAATACGGCACTGTGGGTGAAGGAGTTCAAGCAGGTCAGTCCCTTGTTCGCACTGTATCTGCTCTCGTCGATGAAGCTCGAACAGTACAACGGCGGAGCCGCTGTTCCGACACTGAACCGCAACGACGTCCACCGTGTCAAAGTCCTTTATCCATCGCGAACTTTGATCACATTGTTCGATGAGTTTGCTGACCCATTTTTCAAGCAGATCGAGCACCTTGAACACGCTAGCAAACGAGCGTCCGAAGCCCGCGACCTGCTGCTGCCACGGCTGATGAATGGGGAGATTGCGGTATGAGTAGCGCACCTTGCCTACCCGATGCGCTGCCCCTCAAGGGACTAGACTGGGTCACTCGCAATATGCCTCGGCTGTGCTCGACGCATTCTTCAATCGTCCAGTGCAGAACAGCAGCGATTTCTCGCGACTGACGGGCATTGAGAATCGTGGGACAGCCAACAGCTTGCTCAGAGCATTGACCGAAAAGGGCGTGCTTCGGGTTCTCCGCGAGGGGGCAGGGAGGCGGCCGGCAATTTACGCCTTCGCCGATTTAGTCAACATTGCCGAAGGAAAAGAAGTTCTGTGAGAAAGGCCCGGTTGTGTACAATAAGCGAGCGACAATCCTGTTTGTGTACGGCAAACATAATTCTGCCGTACACAAAATAGGTCGCTGCACTCAGACCGTACACAACGTGAAAACGTCGCAAAAACCACGATAATTGGCCGATTATTCGGCCAACAAACCCCATACCCCACCCATTGACCGCTTATGCCTCGCGGCTACACCGAAGACACACTCGTCCAAGAAACGACCGCTGAGTATCTCAAAAACCAGCTCGGCTGGGAGTCGGTCTATGCGTTTAACAACGAAGACTTCGGCCCGAGCAGTTTGCTAGGCCGGCTGTCGAAGCGTGAGGTGGTGCTCACTCGGTATCTGCGGCGTGCCCTCGCTGATCTCAACCCGGGGCTGCCAGACGAGGCGTACGACCATGCGGTGCGGCAGTTAGCGGAGACGGCCACGACTCAGTCGATGGTGGTGACCAATCGCGAGCTGTACAACCTGGTTCGCGATGGTGTGCGGGTGCGTTACACCAACGATCAGGGCGAACGCAAGGCGAAACGTTTGAAGGTCATTGATTTCGCCGAACCAACCAAGAACCACTTTCTGTGCGTTCGCGAGTTGTGGGTACACGGCCCCTCTATCATCGACGGGCCGATATCATCGGCTTCGTGAATGGGCTCCCCCTGCTATTTATTGAATGCAAGAACATTCATAGGAACTTGCAAGCAGCCTTTGAAGAAAACTGGCGTGCTTATCGCGATAATATCCCGCACTTGTTTCACCACAACGCTTTTCTTGTGGTCGGAAACGGCGACAAGGCGAAGCTCGGTTCGATCACCAGCAAATGGGAACACTTTCACGAATGGAAGCGGCTCGAAGAAGACGACCCCGGCGTGGTCGACATGGAGACGCTACTAAAGGGCGTTTGCAACAAGGCTACGCTGATCGACTTATTCGAAAACTTTATTCTGTTCGACGACTCGCTGGGCAAGCTCATCAAAATTATCGCGAGAAACCATCAGTATCTGGGAGTCAATCGAGCCATTGAATCGGTTCGCACTCGCGAGGAACGGGACGGCAAACTGGGTGTGTTCTGGCACACGCAAGGCTCTGGCAAGAGCTACTCGATGGTGTTCTTTACACGTAAGGTCCATCGCAAGATCGGGAGTGACTTTACGTTCTTGATTCTCACCGACCGGGCCGATCTCGATTCGCAGATCTACAAGACTTTTGCCGGTTGCCGCGTTGTCGACCACGACAAAGACCCGTGCCGAGTGTCGAGCGGC
>JBGSRO010000183.1:0-10283 GCA_041737535.1 Pirellulales bacterium
ATTGATCGCGGAAAGTACAGCGTGTGAGTTTTGCCGCCAATCAAACGAGCCCCTTCAATGGGGCCGCGATCAATTGATCGCGGAAAGCGCAAGGGGAACGCGCCGAAATCCATCATCAGACAACCTTCAATGGGGCCGCGATCAATTGATCGCGGAAAGCCCGCTCGCGTAAGTTGTTGGTTGCCAAAGAGCTACGAACCACGTTGCGAGCGGTGGCCGACTCGAACCACTTAACCGCAGGCTAACCCATCGACCGGCCGTCGTAAACCCTTTGCCGGTCGTTCTTTCGGCAACGCGAGCGGCTCCCGGGTTTTCGAGCGCACCTCGTCGCTCGCGGGGTGCTTTCGGCTGATCGTTGCGTTGGTGCATGGGGATCGTTAGCGTGTTACGAAGACCGGATAATCGGCGATCTCGCCGGAGACGAAACGCGCCAACAATCGCGTTTGCACCTCCAGGATTCGCCGGTAGCTGACACGATAACCAAACAGCGGATGAGTGACCAGAGTGTCCATCCGCTGTTCATAGGCGCGAAAGAACGCCTTGCGGCCGTTGGGAGTGAGTGCCACAGCGTCGCCGGTGCGGATGAAATCTTCTGGCCCAATCATCCGTGTGTTGATGGCCGACAAGACGGCCGAATCGGCGAGCAGTGGTCGGAAGGGCTCCATCACGTCGAGAGCGAGTGACGCCCGCCCGTATCTCGGTTGATGATAGAAGCCCAAATAAGGATCGAAACCCACGGTGTGACACACAATCGTTAAATCCTTGGCCAGCACACTGTACGCCAGCGACAGCAGTGCGTTGACCGGGTCGCGTGGTGGGCGGCGATTGCGTCGCTTGAAATCGAAGTCGAAACCGGAATTGGTCGGCTCGCCTTTGCTGGCGTCGTCGATTTTGATCATGCCGGCGAAGTTCTCGAAGTAAACCCTGGCCGCGTTCCCTTCGATGCCAAGGAGCGATTCGAGCGATTCCACTCGCATGGTTTCGTCGATCATACATTTGAGAAATGCGACGGCACCAGGCGGTGGCTCGACATGGTTGCGTTGCAGCATGGTCCGTTGGTTGCGAATCTTGCCCGCGACGATTTGCCGCGCGAGTCTGAGACAATCACAAGTGTCGTCGGACATACGAAACTGGTGGCGACGCAAGTAGATGTTGCGGACACCCAGCCCATGCGTAACACCATAGAACCAGCCCCCCATCGAGAAGTAGGCGATGGGAACTTCGTGTTCGCAAAGAGTCTGAATCGCTTGTGTCGAGAGCTGGATGTTGCCAAACACGTTAACTTGGCACGTTTCGCCGATCCGTACTTCCTGGACGACCTTGTCTTTCTCCTTGACCTTCAACACATTGCCCAACTTACCGACGTGAAGCCCCGGGGCGTTGAGATAGAGCGGACGCATGTCGTCACGCGCTGGCACAAGTCGTCGCGGCTCGCTGCCATTGGAGCCAACACGGGGATTCGCTGGGGACTCGGGCAGTCCGATGTCAAAGAGGGTTTGCTGCGGCGTCGCGGCTCCGTTGGAATGGAGTGTTGCGCAGCGAGTTGTTTCGTCGGGCAGGCAGACTCCCACCAACGAACAGCGGGGGCACTTGGGGCTATCGACCAGCGGAGGTGGGATGGTGGCGCTGTCGGCCGTCGCGCGGGCGGCATTCAAGGCCGCCAATGTTTCGGCGACGAGAGCTTCGTCGACGGCGAGCCTTACGCGTTGTTTGGTGGCCACGTAATAGACAATCGCTTCGTCGCACGTGTATCCATTCTCGCGTAGCACAATTGCCTGCACGGCCATCTGCACGCGGTCGGTGTCCCAGATTTCCAGCTCGCCGGTACTGGCGTTCTTGTACGGTTTGCCCCGTTTGTAATCGACCGGCGTGACTCGCCCCCCGTCGACTTCAATGAGGTCCATTTTGGCGATCAAACGGTGTGTGTCGCTCGACAGCATCACGCTACGTGAATGCAGCTTTTGGTCGTCGGCAAGTTCACTGGCCGGAATCAGCGAGTCTTCGCGACCATCGAGCTTGGCGTGCCGTAGTGCCCCCTCGACCGTTTCGCGATTGTGGACGAACACACCCTCAACATGCATGTAGTAAAAAAGTCGCGGACAGTAGACAAACTCGTTGAGCATCCGCGCAGGCAAATACTCGGGCGCGGCATCGGCAGTGGCTTGGGTAGTGGCTTCGGTGGTCGACACGGCAAGGCTCCTCAAAAGGTAGGTGGCCTCCGTGCGTAATCAAACGCATCCTTTGGAATCAATCGAGCTTCACACGACGATGCACGGCGCGTTGATCGGCGAATAAGCTTGGCCGAGCGCCGTAATGACCCGCTCGCCACGACCAGCGGTGGGACCGAGGTCGACAAACAGTACCTGATCGTCACCGTGGTGAATGATTTCGCCCAGCACGTGACGGCACTTGGCCAAGTCGATGGGCGTCAATTGGCACTCGAAGATTGAGTATTGCAGGTGATCGCCAAAGTCACGCATGGTCTTATAAACCTTGCGCAGCCGCTTGTCGTCGCGGATGTCGTAGCAGACGAGATAAGTATTCCGCATGGCCGAACCTCCAAAAGCGAGAGTGGTTCAGACCATCCTTGGCACGGCTTGCAGGGTAATTGGGGGCGCGAGGAGATGCAAGGAAAACGATCAGTCGCAAGCGGCCATTAGTCCGAAGCCGCAGTGTCGACCGGCACCGAGGGTGATGGGGCCGGGGACTGGGTGAGTGAAGGTGAGGCGGATGTGCAACACTGTGCGGTCTTTGAGGTGTTTGGGAAAGTGATAGCCTACGGGGCGTTTGCCATCGGGTGCCGAAGGGTCTAACCGATACTTGTGGGCACTCAGCCCGTGACGGATGAACGGCAGTGATTGCCAAGTGAAATCGCAGGGCGTCTCGATGCCCGCGCGCTGAAGCGCGGCCTGAATCAATTTGACCGTCTTGGCGTCCTTTTTGTCGTTGTGTCCGTCGAGGATAACCGGCGTAATGCTCTGCCACACGCGCGATGAGCCGAGATAACAAGTCTCGATGAACTTGCCACGCGGGGGCGTGAACCTCTCGATAGAATCGGGAACGCCGGAAGGAGCGGAATCGGCTTCGCACGAATTTTCATCTGCTTCGGCTCTCGTTTCCGGCGTAAGCTGCTTGCCGTCGATGTACCGTGCGACAAACTCAAGTTGGTCGCCACAGCCGATGGGTGCGACCAGCAGAATGTTGCGGATCATCGCGTCGGCATGTACACGAGCCTGACCACTCTGCCCGATGGAAGGCAGGGGGACGAACGAGAGCTTCTCGTGCGATGCCCCGGCGCTGTCCCCCTTGCCGCGCACGAACCGATTGAGCCAGTCAGCGGGCTCAGCGACGCCGCGCGGGGCCTTGTCCTTGAGCGATTCGATCGCCAGATGCCGCACCATGCCGGCGATGTGGACGAGCTTGGCGTGGGGGTAGCGGGTGGGGTCGCCGTTGGCGTCGAGGAGGCGGAATACGGCGTAGGGGCGTCCCTCCGGCCGCTCGGTGCTGGTGTAGAGCACGCGGTCGAACACCTTGGGCTTGTCCACCGTTTTGAGCGGCTTGCCGTGCTCGATGCGGTTCATCATCGTGCTGTGGCAATGGCGTAGGTCGCAGAGCGTGCATTCGCCGAGCGTGGCGTCGTAGGTGGGCACGCGCAGCGTGTCCTTGAACGGGTAGTCGCGGTTTTTTGGATACCAGCGAACGCCCTTCAGTGTTTCCAACTCGGCTTCGTCGGCGAGCCGCGCATCGGCAAACGCCATGTCGATTCCCCAGCCGAGTGTGGTGAGCGACCGGGCGGCTTTCTCGATGTCCGACACGGGGCAACCCTTCACTGCTCCGAGTGGCCATGCGTAATGCACTTCCGGCTTCTGACCCGGTTCGAGCAGGAATAGCGTCGGCTGGGTGTGCTTGGCGGTGAGGCGTTCCTGCCGGTCAAACTTTTTGTCGCCGTCGTTGTTGGGGACGAATCGCGTGATCGCCTGCCCGACTTTGTGCTTCGGCGCGATGATGATCGGCGGATGCTCGCGCGTGTGCCGCTGCAACCAGTCGAGGGCTTGACCGATGGGCGTGAAGTTCCGGTTTGACGGAACATCCTCGCCCTCGACAAGCTCCCCACGCCGGGCCACTCCCGCGACTAGCGCCTGAAACAACCGAAACGGCGAAGGGGGCCACTCCACCGGCCCGCCGCGATCAAGCAGGCCGTGGTAACGATCGTCGAGAAAACGAACGGTGAGGAGGATGTGGGTCATTGCACAGCCTCATTGGTTGGTCCGGCAGACACTTCGTTCACTACGACTACCGGTTCGGTGTCCGCCACCGAGAAAAGCTCAATCATTTCGTCTTTTCGATTTGCCGCACCTACCTCCTCTGTCAATAGCAGCTTGATCTTTGACGCCAGTTCCTTGATATCTTCGCCGGAGTCATCGTCTTCTTCAATTTCCATGATGCGCGTAGCGAGCTTGTCACGCGGTGCCTTATTAAATTCATCGCCCTTGCCGACCTTGAGGGCTTCTACGAGCTTTCGTATCGCCTCAATGGGATCGCCAGCCTTATCCCGTTTCCTTTTCTCGGACTTATATCTCGCCAAAGTCTCCGTTGTAATCGGCCCAAGCTTGCGAACCTTGTCGCGTTCGGCACCGCTGAGTTTACCCTGCGTGTCTGTCAGTCCAAGAAACTCTTCCGCAATGCCCTGTTCAAATCTCGCATCAAGAACGTCCTTGTTCGCAAACGGTCGCTCGTTTTGAGGAAGCTTCGTAACGTCCTCGTCTGACAGACCAGCCATCAGCACGAAGAATCTCTCCCCCCATTTCTTCGCAAACACTCTCGCTTCAGTTCGATCAACCTGAATCGATTCGTCGTCTGTGCGATGCTTGACCAGCAAAAATAGATCGCCAGTGATTCGCAGGTTACACCCTTCACGAAGATTCAGGTCCGGATCCGAGGTCGCGGCGACCAAGGCGAGGCCGAGGAGGTAGCATTGAAGTGCTTCCGTCCGTGCCTTTGAAGTTGTTTCCGCTTCTGTGACGGCCTTGCTGTATGCTGCCTTTTCTTCGTCGGTGGCCGTGTCGTCCGGTTTCTCTAAAGTCACGTCGACCTTCGCCCGGATTGCGCGAAGCGCGGCGAGGTTAATCTTGATCGTTCTGACAAGCTTATTCGGGTCGGTGAGTCGAACGCCGCCGAGTGTCTGACTTGCGAGGGCATACTTCAAGCCCTCCGAGGAGAGCGGATTGCTATCACCCTCTCCGACATCCAGCTCTTCCTTCACCGCACCCAGTTTCACATAGTCGGCTGCTGGAATGAATGTGGCCGACTTCGTCAGAGGATGCACGTTTTCGGCGCGAACGCTCGCCTTGATGATCCGTTGAAGTTTGGTCTGGGTCGATCGAGAGTCCCACGCCCCGTATAGTATCGATGTCGGTGCGAGCGTCGCCAAGATCGAGTGATCGCCGATGTCGGCGCGCGTAAAGGCGTCGTGGAATCTGTCAGCTAGGCTCGAAAATCGAACCACTGCGTCCCCCGCCCGATGTCCGGCATTCAGCAGATTGACTGGCGTGCCGTTTACGTCTATCACAACTTGCGGAACCAGATGCTTCAACTCATCTGACTTGAACAACGGTTCGCTTCGGTTCCCGTCGGATTGTGGGCTGTCCACCTCGACGACGTTCTTACCGTCACCGAGCGAATCGAGGTTGTAGACGGACTTTTGTTGGTCTTTCTTCGATTCTTTCTTGTCAGACTTGTCGTCTTTGTCGTCGTCCTGAGATTTGCCCTTTGCCCTGAGATAGGTCGGCGGAAAAATCACCGGGTTCTCAACATCATCCGGCAGAAGGTACTGTTTGATGATGATGGCGACGGCCCTGTCGTCGAGAAACTCCGTCGCGAAATCCGTGATCGCACGCTCCTGCGGCTCTTCGACATTAGCGACGGTGTCTTGATTCTCAGGCATGGTTGCTCCTTTCGAGCGTGGCTTGGGAAAAAGTCTTGTGTTTGCGTTGGTCGGTGCGGAAGTATTTGTCGAACACGTAGGTGCCGAGGGAGGGCCAGGGAACCGTGCCGCACGTAACAGCGCCGACGAGGTTCGCGGGCAACCCGGGATCGTCGTCGGACGGCTTGGTCCAAACGATGTAACGCGACTGGTTGGCGACGTTGGTCGGCGCGGGTCGCGCGCGTTGCAGGCCGATGAAGCAGAGTGCTTCGAGCGCGGGGCAGCACTCGCTTTCCATCTTGTGGGTGTCAGGCGAGAAGCCGCTGTCGAGCGGGTGTGATTTGTTTCCGCGTCGCGGGTCGAAGTAGAAGGGCTCGCGCTTATTGGACTTGATGTTTCGTGGCTTCTTTCCGTCTGTTCGGGGCGGCGGTGCCTTAACCTGATCGAACACGGCCCGGCAGTCGTCGAATGGTTGTTCACTCTTTGCATTGATGGCCGCAAGCATCGCCCGAAGAATCGTCCGGTCTTTCATCGAACCGGCCCACGGTTTGAGTGACTTTTCGCTCCACCAGTCCAACTGAATCCGCACCTTCTGATCGACGGATCGAAGTTCGAATGGTTGAAACGGCGGCTCTTTCTCCGACTCTTCTGAACCATCGTCGACTGACTCCTCAAGTGGATCATCAAGAACACCATCAACCCAGGTCTTGAGGGTACGCGCAGTGTCAAGCAGTTCACTCCGAGACTTCGACCGATCAACCGTGAGGATGCAAAACTGTTTCGGTACAAACCACCCCTCCGCCCCCGGCCACAGCCGATCAGACAGTTCCAGCAACCCACAACAAGCGAAGAACTGTCCCGGGTTGGTCAGGTCGACGGGAATCGTGATGTTGGCTCTGGGTTGGCTCATCGGGGGCCTCGCTGCCAGCGGCGCGGTTGCGTTCCCCGGCTGTCGGGGAGATAATGCACGCATGGAAATAACTGGGCATGTAAACAACGGCGTGGTTGTACTCGACGGCAATTCGCATTTGCCCGAGGGGGCAGCGGTGCGCGTAGTGTATCTGCCGGATTCCTGCCATTCGGCGGAGCAAACAACAGGCGAGTACGGCACAAACTTGCAAATCGTCGCCGAGTACGATGAGCAGGGGGAGTTGAAATTTCCGCTGATTCGCACGGGGCAGCTTGGCACATTGCAATTGAACAATCAACTGATCGCCGAGTTGCTCGATGAAGAAGACGCTGCTGCTGGACGTTAACGTGTGGATCGCGCTTGCGCTCGACAGCCACGTTCATCATCCGCAGGCTCAAGCGTGGGCAGCCAGTGCGGGCGATGCCGAGTTGGCTTTTTGCCGAGTCACGCAGCAAGGGTACCTGCGACTCCTCACAAACCAGCGTGTGATGGGCCCCTTCGTGCTGACTCCCGAGCAAGCTTGGACCACCTACGACCAAACAACGGCCGACCGGCGAGTCGTGTTCGTGTCCGAGCCGACAGGACTCGAAGCCGAGTGGCGTCGCCTGACCGGCGGCCGGGCCGGGTCGCTCAACATTTGGACCGATGCCTACCTCGCCGCCTTCGCTCGCTGCGGCGGACTGGAAGTGGTAACGCTCGATCGGGGCTTCGCGCAATTCAACGACGTCGATTGCACGATCATTGGTTGAAGATTCGGGCGGATTGTTCTTTCTTGCGTTCAAACCGTACCTCCTTCGCTTGTGTCCGCCTCGGGCTCATCAATATCTGTCTCGGGATCCGCGCTCGCCATGGCATCGGCACAGCGAAGTAGGTTTTCGAGCCACGCCAGACCCCACCAACCGTACTTGCGCTGCATGCGGGCGAAACGGCGGATCGCCTCAGTATGGATGTCGTCCGAGCGATCCTCGGCATCGGGGTCGAAACCGCCTTTAGGAAAGTGTGGCCGACCGCGACCGTGGTGGGTGGCGATTAGGTGCATGGCAAGGTCGAAAGTATCGGCATCTAATTCGTGAGCGTAGGACTCGGCAAATTCGCGCAGCGAGCCGAACTCGTGGCGATAGCCGCGTGGGGCTTTACCGAAGTCTTTGCCATCCGATTTGCCACGGACATGCTCGGGCCAAGGACGCTGCCCAGTAAAGTGTTTGCCGTCGACCGTGCGCTGAAAGAACTCACGATTCTTGCCGTGGTCGTGCCAGTCGGCGGCCAGTTCGAGGGCGAGGCGTATCGGGTCGGTCTCCGGGAGCTTCAGCGCCGCGATAATCGTGTCGGCGCGCTTGCGAACGTCGGCTACGTGGCCTTCAAGCGATTGCGGCTTTTGGCCGGTGTCGAGCTTCTCGTTCTTCGGGACGTAGCTGACCAGTTTGACGGTTTTGTCGTCATTTGTTTCGAGCTTGAGGGTGGACTGTGCAAACTTGGCCGGCTTGCTGCCGGGAGTTAGCGGTCTGCGATCGGTGTCCCCGGCTTCGGTCTTCGTGACAACCTCACGATACCGCCTACGCACGTCGGCAACATCCGGTGCGCGGTTGCGTTGTTCGCGGGCTGTCTTCTGTTCGTCGAGCGGCTTCTTCTCCTCATCCTTAGGCACTTCGGGGGCGGCGGCATTAAGTAGGCCCTTGCCGCGTTCAATCCCACCAAACGAGGCCGGGACGACGATTTCTGCGCCTCGCAGGAACGCATCCTTATCGGAAGATTTGGATTCCAAACGCCGGATAACTTCACGCAGCGCGAGGAGTTCGATTCCCGCTCGGTCGATGACGACGGGATGATCGCCGATCGTGCGTTGGCTGTTTTCGTTGATGGCTTTCCACCGGGCGAGAAACCACGTTGCCGCGTCCGACGTTTTGACGCTGAGAGTTTCGTACGTGAGGACCCGATGCGTGCTGAACCATTCCGCAACGTCGCCGCGATTAAGGTCGGCGAAGCCATCGAGATCGAGTTCCGCCCGCCAGGCGATGGAGGTTTGGGCCTGCTCCGTATCAATCCCCCGCAACCACGGCGCAACATCCGGCCGGCCCGGCATCCGCTCGGTGATGCTGGTCATGCTCCAAGCATCGAGCAGAATATCGGTAAGTTCGACGGTCGCGGGTTCGGGGGAACAGGCGAGTTCGTAGAGTGACTTGGGCTTGTCCTTCGTCCTTTCTTCTTGGGGGATGACGGCCCATGTGTTCTGCTTGAGATGAGCGATGTTCTTCGGGCTAAGGTCTATCACGCCTTTGAGCAAAGCGACCGTGTCGGCGATTGCTTTATCCAGTCCCTTCAACTCGACGAGTTTTCCGTCCTTCTTCTTCGGCGTTTCAGCGAAGAGTTGGACGACGGCCTCCCCCTCGCCCCGTCGATTAACCCGGCCCAGGCGTTGGATGAATGATTCGATCGTCGTGGCGTCGCAAACCATGTGGTCGGCGTTGAGGTCGAAGCCCACTTCGCCGGCGCTGGTGGATATGAGGAAGACGGGGGCGTCGTCGCCAGGCTTCTCGTCGCCGTCAAGGAATCGCTTGAGGATGGGTTTCTCGACGAGTTCGTCACGTTCGAGGCCACGCATCGTGCCGGTGAGGACTTCGACGGACTTGTCGTATGGGTTGGTCTTGACCTTCTTGGGCTTTGAGCCTGACTCATCAACCGATTCGATGACGTGTTCGCGAATCGCTTTAGCGATTGCCTTTGCATCTTCCGGTTTGCGTACAAAGACGACGATTCGTTTGCCTCTGAGCGTTTGGTCCCTTGCCAGCTCGATCGCGGCGCTGGCCATCGTGCCGTTGAGTTTTTTAGGGTCAACGTCGGGTGTGATCGTCAGATACTTATTCGCCTCAAACCGCGTCTTGATCGGGTTCTCTTCGTACCCGTCTTCGTCCTTCTTCGACCACAGGTCGTAAGTGGGACTTTCCGGGTCCGTGTCTAGTCGAAAGACGTTTGCCTTCTCATCGACTTCGCTCGTCGCCGACATGCGGATGACTCGCAATGGCCTAGCTCCGCAACCACTCATGAAGCGTTTACCGAATTCGCCGTGAATTGATTTCAGCAGCTTGTCGAACGGTTTGGAGAGATGAGCCTCGTCGAGCATCAATAGTGAGTCTGTGCCGAGCAGGCCCGCTTGCAGGGGCTTGGTCTTGTATCCCGAGCGGTAGCCGGAGAAGAGCAGCGCCGAGCCAATGAGATCGACAGTGCCAATAATAATGGCGGGACGGGAGGGATCGCGCGACCATTCCCGCTTGTCGGCAAGCTGGCCACGAAGGGTGCTGATGGCGAGGTCGAGGTTAAGAACCTATCCCAGAACCTCAAGAATTCCGCCACAGGATGTGAGCGAAGACGAGATGCAACAAGGCTTCGTAGTTTTTGGCCTTCTTTTCCCACCGCACCAGAATGCGGCGGTAGCGATTGAGCCACGAAGCGATG
>JBGSRO010000208.1:0-4367 GCA_041737535.1 Pirellulales bacterium
GCGACGCGCGAGTCGCTCGAACGAGTGCTCGCTGCCGCGCCGCGCGATCGCCCGAGTGAGGCTCATACCGAGAATGGTTCGCATGTGTTCGTCGTTCCGGTAACGCTCGGCGACTGGATTGATGATGCGCCCGATGGCTCGCGCAATTGGTCGCAAATCGCGATCGAACTTGCGGGCGACCTGCCCCCGTCAACGTATCGCGCGGCCGGCGACTTTTGCGCAACGCTGGCGAGCATCGCGGCCGAGTTTCACGCTCGCTGGCAATTCACAAATCGACAATCCGAACTACGCGAGGTAACGGAGCTCGCATCGATCGCACATCATGCCGGCAGCACACTCGATTTGGGCCAAGTCGCCGCGATCGTCGCCAACGAAGGACGGCGGTACCTGGGCGAATGCGACCGGCTGAGTCTGTTCACAGTCAATGGTCGCCAAGCCCGACTGGCGGCGACGAGCGGACTCGATCGGGTCGACCGTCGCAGTCGTGCGGTCGCCGACATGCAACAACTCGCGACGAAGTGCCTGCGATGGAACGCGCCGCTCGTGTTTGGCGAATCGCGCGACGACACGCCGCCAGAGTTGGCTGATCTTTTGGCCCCCTATGCCGACCGGCACGATGTGCGACATTTGGTGTTAGTGCCAATCGAATTAGCGCAGCGCGAGAGTGAATCACCAACACTTGGGCTGCTTTTAGCCGAGCAGTTCACCGCCACACCAATCGCCCACGACCGTGTGCAAGAATTAGCCACGGCGGTCGCTCCGGCGATGCACGCGGCAATGACGCTGGGGCGAATTCCGTTTGCCCAAACGCTGACGAAGCTGTCGGTGTTGTCGCAACCAAAATCGTTGACCAAGCTAGTGTTGGCCATCGCGGTCGTTGCGGCCATCGCTGCCGCGTTGGTCTCTGTGCGGCGGCCGTTTCGCATTCGCGCGACGGGCGAATTGGTGCCGGTCGCGCGAAGCCACGTCTTCGCGCCGCACGACGGCATCGTCGAACGGGTCGCCGTCGAACATGGAAGCCTCGTCGACAAAGGCGACGTGCTGTTAGTGCTGACCGACCCTGAGCTCGACTTGGCCGAATCGGGGCTCGCCGGCGAGCGGGCGACATTAATGAGCGGGCTCTCGGCACTCCGTTCAACGCGATTGGGACTAGCGAGCGATCGCGAAAACAATGTCGAGCGCTACAGACTGTCGGCCGAAGAGGCGACTATCGAACAGAAACTCACGAGCCTCACCGAGCGCGAGAAACTGCTGGCCGCACAGCGAGAATCGCTCACGGTACGAAGTCCCCGCGCGGGGCGCGTGCTCACGTGGCAAGTCGCCGATCAGCTCGCTCGAAGACCGGTCGAGCGTGGGCAAGCGCTGCTCTTAGTCGCCGACACGACGGCCGGCTGGGAGCTGCACATCGACGTCCCCGACGACCGCATTGGCTACGTGCAACAGGCCATCGCCGACGAGCAACTCGCCATCGATTATCAACTCGCCACCGACGACGAGCATTACAGTAGGGCCACACTCGTCAGCCTCGCCGAGCGCGCTACCGAGAGCGAAGATTCGCTCGGCAACATGCACACGACGGTCGAACTCGTCGCCACCCCCGATGAGGCCGCCTCCGATGAGACAAAGGCCGAATTGCAACTGGCCCCACTCCGCCCCGGCGGCTCGCTCCGCGCGCGACTCGATTGTGGCGAGCGCTCGCTCGGTTTTGTGTTGTTCCACGAGCTGGGGCGAAAAGTTCGCGATTGGTGGACGTTGTAATTTTCAGTCAGTAGCCGACGAGCTACGTCTCGTCGGAGTCATCACGCAGATACGTTTTGAGCTATGCGAATCCTTCTGCCAACGCTTTTCCTATTCTCATCGATCAACATGTGCTTCGCACAGGTTGTGACGATCGACTCGGCGGTGGTGAAGTTGCTCGACGAAGCAGAGCTTGCCACGCAAGAGGCGGGGCTGTTGACCAAGATGATGGTCACCGAAGGTCAACAGGTCCGCCGGGGCGAAGTCCTCGCGACTGTCGACAGCCGACAAGCCGAGCTAGCCGAGGCCGCGGCCAAGATCGAGCTTGCGCTCGCCGAAACCGAAGCCGAGAACGACGTGGCGATTCGCTTCGCGCGGAAAGCTCGCGAGGTGGCCGAAGCGGAGCTTTCACGATCGCAAGACTCGATTGCCAACTTCCCGAAGAGTATCTCGCAGTCGCAGCTTGATGTCGAGAATCTCACGGTCCAGAAACTTTCGCTCGAGATCGAACAAGCCGAGCACGAATTGGCACTCAATAAACTCCGTGTCGCGGCCAAAGAGACTGAGTTGCGTGCCGCGCGACTCGACGCCCAGCGGCGCAAGATCGAGTCGCCCATCGATGGCACTGTCGTCGAAGTGCGCGCGAGTGTGGGTGAGTGGGTCGAGCCGGGCGAGAGCCTCGTGCGGGTGGTGAGCATCGATCGCGTGAAAGTCGAGGGCTTCGTGCCGGCCGGCGATGCTGCCAAGCTCACTATTGGTGCCGAGACGGTTCTCCAAGTCCCGGACAGCAACATGGCTCTCAAAGGAAAACTGGCCTTCGTGAGTCCCGAGATCGACCCGATTAACAATCAAGTCCGCGTCTGGGCCGAAGTCGAGAACGCGAAGCTCGCGAATGGACAACTTGTGTTGCGACCCGGCGAGTCGGTAACGCTGCGAATCGGGGGATAGAGAATGGGGGAATTCTTGGCTTCGGGTTTTTCATTCATCGTTCATCGTTCTCTCGTCTCTCGACCCTCGTCTCTCGACCTTCACTTTTCGACGCACAATTTGATCGCGAATCATCACAATTTGGCCTTCCGCACCCGCGCCGATTTGTTGGCGTCGGCCGTGTGGCGCGCCGAGTCCGATACTTGGGTTGTAAGCGATCCGCTTTCACTGGAGCACTACGAGCTGACGCCCGCACAATGGTTCGTTGCTCAGCAACTGACCAGACCAACTTCGCTCGACGAACTGCGTCGCGATTATGCGAAAGCGTTTGCACCCCATCGCGTCGAATTGGCCGAGTTGTGGCAACTCGTCGGAGAATTGCATCGTCGTGGAATTGTGATCGCCACGGGAAAAGGGCAAGCTGAGGCGTTTGCCACAAGGCGAGGCGAACGACGCGCGGCCAACTGGCGATGGGGGTGGCTACAGGTGCTCGCCTGGCGGCTGCCAGGTTTCGCGCCGCAGAGACTGATTGACTTTCTCTACCCCTTTGTGCGACCCCTTTTGAGCCGGCTAGGGCTAGCAATCTCGGGTTTGCTAATCGTGCTGGCGGTCGGTCTTGTGGTGACGCGGTTCGACGAGTTTTGCGAACGATTGCCAACGGTGAGCGTGTTGTGGACGCCCGGTTTTATGGTGGCTGCGATGGCAACGATTTGCGTCGTCAAAGCGCTGCACGAGTTGGGGCATGCGCTCGTCGCTCGGCACTTGGGTGTCGAAGTGTCAGAGCTAGGCGTACTGCTCCTGTGTGGCATGCCGACACTCTACTGCGATGTGAGCGGCGCGTGGCGGCTCCCTCGGCGACGCGATCGGCTGGCGATTTCGGCGGCCGGGATCGGTGTTGAATTGCTGCTCGCGGCCATCGCTTGTTTCGTCTGGTGGACCGTGCAACCAGGCATCGTGCAAACGCTCGCGCTCTGTGTGATGTCGTTCGCGTCGCTCGGCACGCTGCTGGTGAATGGCAACCCGTTGTTGCGGTACGACGGCTACTATCTACTCAGCGATTTATGCGGCGTGAGCAACCTTTGGGAACGCTCGCGCGACGCACTCAGGCAATGGACGCTCGGCTGGCTGCAAGAGCCGCCATCCGGGACTATTCGCCAACGTCGCGAATCGCCTTGGCTCGCACTCTATGGTGGGGCGTCGCAGCTTTATTTGACGCTCTTGCTCGGATCGATCGCGCTGGTCGCTTGGCGGACGCTCGCGCCGCGCGATCTCGATGTGCTCGCCTATGCCGCCGCCGCGCTGTTGGCGTCGGCGGCCGTTGTGTCGCCGGTTCGGCGTGTGACTCAAACGCTCCGCAATCCGCTCGCGCGACGGCGCGTTCGCTGGATTCCGGCAGGTGTCTCGTTGGCGATTGCGACCGCACTGCTGGCTGCCGTTTGGCAATGGCCAATCCGCCATCGGGTCGATTGCCCAGCGCGGGTCGAACTCGCGCGTAGCGAAGAAGTCGTCGCGACGCTCGCCGGGCGAATCGTTTGGACAGCCCAGCCGCAAGCGAATGTGGCCACGGGAGCGACCATCGCCCAGTTAGTAAGCGACTCTGTCGCATTCGATTTGCAGAAAGCGGCAAGCGAACTGGCACTGGCCGAATTGAAAGTTCAACAGCTCGAGCAACTGCGGCCCCACGACATCGAAGCGGCCGCCCA